>JAPLKX010000773.1 GCA_026387845.1 Candidatus Hydrogenedentota bacterium
AGCATGGCGGTGTCGCTGGAGGTTCGGCCGCCGCTGTTGGACCACGTGTTCGTCGAGTTCGCGTCCCGCATCCCTGCGGCGATGAAGATTGAGGGCGGCCAGGGCAAGGCCGTTTTCAAGTCGGCCCTGGAGCCGTATCTCGACCGGGAGACGCTCTATCGAGCGAAGCAGGGCTTTACCCCGCCGGTGGGCGAGTGGATGCGGGGGGCGCTGCGCGAAATGGTCGGCGATCTTCTGCTGAATCCGGCGGCGGCTTATGCCGAGTTTATCAGTGGCGCGGCAGTGGAAAAGGCGTGGCGGGAGCACCAGTCTGGTTTGCGCAACTACACGCCGCTGCTTTGGGCGGTGCTTACGTTCGAGCTCTGGGCAAGGAAATTTCTTCGGGGCGAGGACCGGTTGGGGGCGAACTCATGAGGATCCTGGCGTTCTCATCCTGTTTTCCCAGCGCCCGGGACCCTATCCGCGGGGTTTTCGTCCTGCGCAGGTTGACCGCCTTGGCGAAACTCGCGGAGGTCGAGGTGGTCCATCCGATGGGGTGGTTCCCCGTGTATCGCCCGTCCACACACCGGCCTCACGTTGGGGAAGAACGGTTGGGTGGGCTTACTGTGAACCACAAGAGGTTCTTCTACATTCCCGGTATTCTGAAGCGGTTCGACGGCCGATTTTACGCGCTCGGGCTGGAGCGGTGGACCCGCGCCCGCTGCGAGGCGCAGCGTCCGGATCTGCTGGACGCACAGTTTGAGTGGCCCGACGCCGTCGGAGTTTCGATACTGGCCCGCCGGCTGGGTCTGCCCTACACGGTTACCCTCCGGGGCACGATCAACCCTCGGTATCAGATTCGTCATTTCCGCCGCCGCCTGGCGGAATCGCTACGGTACGCCGCGGCCGTCATCAGCGTCAGCAGGCCGATGGCCGACATCGCCGTTGAACTCGGGGCGGAGCCGCAGCGAGTACACGTGATCCCCAATGGTGTGGACGCCGCCCTGTTCAACATCGTACCACGAGAACAAGCCCGCGAGCAGGCGGGGCTTCCCGTTGCCGGGCGGCTGATCGTGAGCGTCGGGAGCCTCAACTATGAAAAGGGACACGAGGATGTGATCCAGGCCCTCTCGCGCCTTTCGCCGGACGTGCACCTAGCCATCGCCGGGGTCAGTGTGGACGGCGGCGCCTACTTGCGGAAACTTGCGGGACTTGCCGCAATGTGCAACGTGGTGAACCGCGTCAGGTTCGTTGGGTCCTTGAGCCAGGAGGCGGTGGCCATGCTTTTGAACGCCGCCGATGTCAGCGTCCTCGCCTCACATCGTGAAGGATGCCCGAACGTGGTGCTAGAATCGCTGGCCTGCGGGACGCCTGTTGTTGCCACGTCAGTTGGTGCCGTGCCGGACTTTGTCAAGACGGACGGGAATGGGTTCGTTGTTCCCGCGAAGAACACCGTGGCCCTGTCCGAAGCGCTGGCGTCAGCGCTTGCGAGGCCATGGTCGCGCGAGGCGGTCCGGCAATCGGTGGCCGACAGATCCTGGGACAAGGTCGCCGCCGAGGTCTTGTCGGTATTCGAGTCCGTGCTTGCTGGCGAGTGGTGAGCCGTAGCGGAGAACGCCACATGCATCCGCCTGGCAGCGTCAGGAAGGGAGAAGACATATGCGACCCTTGATCTCGATCGTGTCGCCCGTCTACAACGAGCGAGAGACCATCGAACGGCTCTTGGCGGAGATCCAGCAGTTCTTCCGCGGGCAACTACGCGATGCCTTTGACTTCGAGGTCCTGTTCGTCGACGACGGCAGCACGGACGGTTCGACCAAGATCCTCACTCGACTTTCCCGCGAACACGACAACGTCCGCGTCGTGGTCCTGTCGCGGAACTTCGGCCACCAAGCCGCCGTCTCGGCAGGTTACCACTATGCATCCGGCGATGCGATCGTGACGATGGACAGCGACCTTCAGCACCCGGTGGCTCTGGTCGGCGAGATGCTCAGCCGGTGGCGGGAGGGATACGACGTGGTCTACGCCGTCCGCGATTGCTCTCACGGCGGGC
>JAPLKX010000685.1 GCA_026387845.1 Candidatus Hydrogenedentota bacterium
TCACCACCTCGAATGGACTTAAATTGCCGCGCTGTGACCGAGCGATTCCTCGCATTATAGGGGCAGTCCCGCGCAGCCTGCAAGTGCTCGCTCGGCCCCCGGTATGGACCGCAGGCAGACGCCGACACACGCCGCGATCATTCTCGCCACATTTTTTCTGCCTGCGCTGATCCGCGTTCCTATGCAGTTCTTTCGCTGGTCGGCGCGTCGTTTTGCGTGGCGACTTTATCAACGGTCTGCTGCCGTCGGTCGCTCGGTTCCAAGACAGGTTCGCAAAGACCAGTGCCACGTTAGGCGGACATGAACTAGCTTGGGAGTGGGTGCTCGCAGCCTCCTGATGACGCGGTTTCCGCAATAAATTCGCCGCCGCGAGCAAACTTTTTGGCAGCGGCGGGCACTTAGAAGTGAGCGGAAGTCCCCCGCCGCCAGGTCCAAAACATCAGGCAAAAGATGGTCTTTGTGGATGATCGCAAGCGCTTGTAGTGAAAAGACTTGCGCATCTACTGCAAGCGGCCTCCCGAACAGTTTCGCTCGTTCCCATGATGAACGACTGCTGGCGTGCGTTCGAATTGCGTGCCAATCGGCCAGAATTTTGCCTCGCAGCGGGGCGATTTGCTTGACTTCGCAGCAAAGGGGCGTATGGTAAATTAAAGGCGGTAGCTGTCAACCTACCGCTAAATGCTCGTGGCGAGATCGGCGAAAAGCGGATCTGCCAAGAGAGCGAAGGAACCTGACCATGTTGGTTTTGTCGCGAAAGAAGAACGAAAGTATTGTCATCAACGATGACATTACCATCGTCGTCGTAGAAATCCGCGGCGACAAGGTCCGCCTCGGCGTTGAGGCCCCCAAGGAAGTTCCCGTCCATCGGCGGGAAGTCTTTGACGCCATCCATCGTAACGAGGTGGCGGCTGGCGAAAAGACGGCGAACAAGACCGATGCCAGCGGCCCCAGCGGCGACGCATAACAGGTTTCTCCCTTTCTCTGTTGGGCAGGATCGTTCGGCCTGCTGACTTGCCGCCCCTCTGATTTCTCCTCGGTTTCTGCCGCTGTGCTGTTGCTTTGGCGCGGCGAGCCCCTTGACGCCTCTGGTCCCAGGGGTTATACAGGCGTGATTCGGCCCGTAGCGGCCGCGCAGGCCCCGTCGTCTAACCCGGTCAGGACACAGGCCTTTCACGCCTGGAATACGGGTTCAAATCCCGTCGGGGTCATTTCGGAAAGGATGAGGGGGAATCGAAACGGGGACGCAGTTAGTTTTGACTCTCCAATACCTAATTCTCAGGCAATTGGTCCGCTCGCCGCTGCTTCATGGCCGCCTGGCTGATTTCCTCGATGCTCTTGTCCGGCCAGAGGGTTCGTTGCCAGGGCGTGTAATCGAACGGCTCGCGTTGAATGAGGGCAATGAACTTCTCGGCTTGCACGTCGCCCAGGGCCGCAACCAACGCACGGAAGCCCGTGACCTTGATCTCGGTGTCCGTACGCATCATGGCACGTCAACGATCTACCGCTCGGGCGGAAACGGCTTTCGCGGGCCGGCCTTTGATTTGGCTACCAACGTCTGAAATTCGGGGTTCGATTCCAGGAGATCATCGACCAACGAATCGTCTTCCGCCGCGTCTAGTGCCTGAATGGCGACTAGCCGTTGGTCGGGCAACGTGACAACGACCGCTCGGCCCGAATCTGCGCACTCAACCAACGTCGCCTGGAGGTTCGACTCCAGCCGACTCAGAGGGATGGTCTTGATGTCCATGAAACTCCGCTCCTTCCACAATCAACTTGTTACCGACTTTGCGCCCCACCACCAGCAATACCACCTCGCTCCCCTCAACATTATACAGCACCCGGAGGTCGCCGACAGGCAGTTCAAACTCCGCAAACGGATTGGGACGGAGCTTTTTGACGGCCTTCGTGGGTGTTGTCGGTTGATGGACAAGACGAGTCTGGATCGCCGTTTCCAGCAGACGCTGCTGGCGTGCCGACAAAGCC
>JAPLKX010000122.1 GCA_026387845.1 Candidatus Hydrogenedentota bacterium
GACGACGTGACGTGCCGGCAGTTCCTGGTTGAGGACAACATCATCACGGAGGTCGCCGGAACGGATACGGTGCGGTACCGGGGGAACCTGATCGATCAGGAATGCGCACATCTTACCGGCGAGGATATTGACCACGACGCGCTGACCGTGCAACTCTACCCCTTCAACAACACGCCGAACAGGGGCGGCGTTTACAAAGTATGGGTTACCCTTCAGTCGAATTATGACGCGGACGGGGACGGGTCGTTTGGGTTCATCCCGCGCTTCTCCAAGACGGACAACTTCAAGATCAAAGGCAACAAACCGCCGATAACGCTGCGGGTGCGCAAGTTCAACGACCTCAATTTCAACGGGTGCCTTGACGCCGGTGAGCCGGAAATTGGCGTAGACGAATTCATCGAGGAAGGCGGGTGGCCTGTAGACAGTTGTGACCCGCTGGGCGTGGAAAACAACGGATTCACGCCGTGGTTTACCTACGCGGAACCTCCCGGCCCGTGGTTTATCTGGGAAGAGGAGTTGGAAGGGTGGCTGCTGACCGGGGCCTATTGTGACGGAACTCCCGTCAGCGCTTACACGCTGCCGATATGCGTCACCGTGGCCGGCACCAACGGTGAAACCCACGAGGTCGTGTTCCTGAACGGCGAGTTGGCCGGCATATGCGCATTCAAAGGTTACGATGCAGACGGAGACGGCCCTGACGGCGATACGCCGGTCGAGGGGTTCCAGCTTTGCCTGACCGGCACCGACATTCTGGACAATTGCGTCGGACCAATTTGCAAGTGGACGGACTCCTGCGGCAAGGCCTGTTGGAGCGACCTGCTCCCCGGGACCTACGAAGTCTGTGAGGTGCTGTGCGGGGATTGGGAACCTTCGACGGACACGTGCGTGGATGTGTGTCTCGAATCGGGCGAAGTTGAGGAAGTCACCTTCTCCAACTACTGCACCGGCGACGCCCTGATGCACACCAAAGGCTGGTGGCAGAATCCCAACGGGTGCGAAATCGTTGCGGCCCACCCGGAGTACCTCGACGAGCTTAACGAACTTGCGCCGTACATCACGGGTTTCGTGGATGCCCACGGAGAAGACAACTGCCTGGGCGAGGCGTGCGGCGATGTTTATTTGCCGTTCAACAGCCCCAGCGAACTGGGCTGCTACATTGTCGCGCCCAACAGCCAGAATGGTTGCCTGGGCCTGGCGCAGCAGTTGTGCGCGTTTGTTTTGAACATGCTCGATCAGTGCGGGTCGATGGACGTTTACCTGATTGATGTAGGCATGTCTTCGGAAGACATCATTGATGCCGCCATCTGCGCGTGGCAGACCGGCATCGATGTTGGCTACTGGCAGACGTTCATAGACGAGCTTAACAACTCGGGCATTGTCTCGTACATTTCCGACGAGCCGTGCCCGATCGTGTACGACGACTGAGTTCCCTGGCTTGCAGACTCGACGACGGCGGCGTGCTCTTCTTGACGGCGGCACGCCGCCGCGTTTTAAGTAAACATGTCTACGCCGGGAACCAACCGGTCAGGAACTCGACCTCGGTGCCGTCGTATACGGCTTCTGCGAGGAACTCGACGCCCTGCTGGTTCCCCCACGAGTAGTTGATGACGAGTTTGTTTTCAAACTGGCAGAAATCGATGTCGGAATTGTTGATGTTTCGCGCGTTTTTGATTTTCTCGCGTTGGGACTCGGAGAGTTTTTCGTTGGCGATCTGCTTATCTTCGGGCGAGGCGCGGAGGACGGGGTTCAGCGGGCTCGACTCCCATTTAGCAAGGTCTTTTGACCGCACGACGCATTGCTCATACCTGCCTTTCACGGCCTCAAGATAGAAATCGTAGAACCAGCCGTCAAGGTAGCGGAGGCAATGCGGGGCGGTGTATCGGTCTTTGGAGTAGGTGCATTCGGGCGGGGTGAGCGTCCACGCATGGAGGTCGCGCGACTTAACGAACCGCGCCGTGAACGGGTTGCCGGCGACCTCGGGCGGCTTGCCGACCTCGAACATCAGGACGTACTCATCGCCGGATTTGCACAGCGACGTGTTGAACATGCCGTAGCCTTTCAGGTCCAGCGCGTTCCACTGCTCCCACTTCTCGAGGTCGTTCGAAGCAAACACCTCGACGCGCTCGCCGTCCCAGATGTTCACACAAGTCACCACCGCCATGTCGTCGAACACCGCCGCGCTGCCCAGATGGCAGCCCTTGGCGAAGGCGGGGCCGGGCGCGCCGGATCGGTCGACGAACCGGAAGTAGGAGTCGCCGGTCTTGTTATTCCAATAGCCCGCGCGGACGTACTCGAACCGGTGCAGCTTGCTTCTGAACACGACCGGCGAGGTTTCGACGAGATCCAGATCGATTGTCCCCAGCTTCTTGATTACGGGCCGGGCCTTGTCGTCGGCGTGCGCCTCCCCCACTCCCGCCGCGGCCGCCAACACACCCGCCGAAACGCCCAGAAAGCTCCGACGCGTCAAATCAAAATGTCTTCGCATAGCTGCTCCTCACAGGCCGGCCTTGAAAGTCAGCCCTGCCTTCTCGTATCCAGCCTTCATCCCGCGGAACTTGTCGGCGATGGCGATCACGTCGGCGCCGGCGGCCAGGAACCGCGCGCCCTGCTTGATCCTCCTGGGGGCGTCCTCCGGCCCGCACGGTAGCCCCCAATACCTGTTGTACTTTTTGGCGAGCGCCGCGAGTTTCTCGACGGCCCCCTGCACCAGCGGGTGGTCGAACTGCCCGGGAACGCCGTAGCTGTGCGACAGGTCGGCCGGGCCGAGGAAGAACACGTCGATGCTGTCGACGGCCATGATGTCTTCCATGCAATCGACGGCCTCCTTGTCTTCAATCTGGACAATGACGAATTTCTGCTCGTTGGAAAGCCGGAGGTACTCGTCGAGCGGCCGCATGCAGAACGGCCCGTCGGAGTTGCCGCTATCGAGCGCGCGCCGGCCGACGGGCTGGAACCGCGTCATCCGCACGATGTCCCGCGCCTCATCCGCCGACATGCAGTGGGGCACCATGATGCCGGTGGCGTCCATCTCGAAGGGCCGGATAAAGTCGGAGTACGACCCTTTGGCGACGCGCACCATCGAGTCCATCCCGCCCATCTTGGCGGTTCTTACCTGGTTGTGCACGGTTTGGAAATCGATCGCCCCGTGTTCCATGCAAAGCCAAACGCAATGGATGCCGATATACCCCATGATTTCCACCACGTTGGGATCGGTCAGGTTGGTTTTCGCACACCACACCGCCTCACCATTCCTCAGCTTCTTCAACACCACGCTCTCATGCATCGCGGACTCCTTCCAGACTGTCAATCCGCATCCAGTCTTTTTTCCTCCAGACTCCGGACTCCAGACTCCAGACTTAAATTGTGCTTATTAGATGCAATACCGTACCATGCGGTCAAGTTGCAGTCTTCGGGCTCATCGACGGGACAATAGGATTCGCAGGTTTTTACTTGTTGGGAGATTCAAGATGCCCGTTTTGGACCTGTTTTCGTTGACGAGGCCTCGATCCGGGCGCTGCACGACGCCTTTCTCAACCGGTACGGCCAGATCGATGTTGTTGTCAACAACGCCGTCGCCCGCCCAATGAAAGACGGCTATCACGGCAGCGCTGATACGTTCGACGAAAGCATGCACATCAACGCGACGGGGCTGTTCATCGTCACGCGTGGGTTCGGCGACGTCATGGCGGAAGCCGGCTCAGGCTCGATTATCAACATCGGATCGATCCATGGAATGATCGCGCCCGACCCGCCCATCTACCGCGGCACGACCATGCACGCCTGGGCGCCCGACTATTTCTTCCACAAAGGCGGCATGATCAACTTCACCCGGTTCATCGCCAGCTATTACGGCCCCCGCGGCGTGAGGTGCAACTGCCTGTCGCCCGGCGGCCTGCAAACGCCGAACCACCCGGAGCCGTTCGTGAGGCAGTACAGCGAGCGGACGTTGCTCGGCCGCCTGGCCAATGAGACCGACCTCATGGGCGCGATCGTTTTCCTGGCGAGCGACGCGTCACGGTATGTAACAGGCGTTAATCTGCCGGTGGATGGAGGCTACACGGCGAAATGAATTCATTGCGGATTTCGGATTTGGGATTGCGGATTGAAAAACGATACCCGGCCCAATCGTCTCAATGGTCTCAATGGTCCCACGGAAAGAATTGTAAAACGCTGCCACGGCATTTCGCTTTATGACGCTGCTGGATTGGATCGTAATCGGCTTTTATTTTTGCGGCATGATGGCCGTGGGCTGGTATTACGCGGTGCGGACGCGGACGCGCGAGGATTACCTCCTGGGCGGCCGCACCATGAGGTCGTCGACCGTCGGCCTGTCGATGTTCGCATCAATGATGAGCACGCTGACGTATCTGGCGGTGCCTGGCGAGATGATCAAGCACGGGCCCATGATCGCCGGGCAGTACCTCAGCTACCCGCTGTCGTTTCTCGTCACGGGGTTTCTGATCATACCGTTCATCATGCGGATGAAAATCACCAGCGCCTACGAATTACTCGAACAACGGCTTGGCTTGAGCGTGCGGATGCTGGGCTCGACGTTTTTTCTGTCCCTCCGTCTTCTTTGGATGTCCGTGATCATCTACGCAACCAGCGCCAAGGTGCTGGTTCCGCTGCTGGACTGGCCGGCCTCGACCACGCCGTACGTCTGCGCGGCCCTTGGCTTCATCACGGTGGCCTACACCAGCATGGGCGGGTTGCGCGCCGTCGTCATGACCGACGTCGTCCAGACGGTGATTTTGTTTGGCGGTGCGGGGCTGACGCTGGCGATGGTCACGTTGAAGATGGGCGGCGTCAGCGAATGGTGGCCGCACCAGTGGTCGCCGCAGTGGGATGAATTCAAAATCGTTTTTGACCCCAACGCGCGCCTCACTATTATGGGCGCCATCACCGCAAGTTTCTGCTGGCATGTCTGCACCGCCGGCTCCGACCAGATGGCGATCCAGCGCTACCTCGCCACACCCAACGTCCATACCGCCCGCCGCGTCGTCGCCATCTATTTGATCGCCGATGTCCTCGTGGGCGTGTTCCTCGCCACCATCGGCCTCGCCCTGTTCGCGTTCTTCACGAAGAATCCCGAGATGCTTCCCGCTGGTCAGACTGTTCAGAGCAATTCCGATACGCTGTTTCCGCGCTTCATCGTGACGGTGCTGCCGCGGGGCATCACTGGCCTCGTAATCGCGGGCCTGCTCGCCGCGGCGATGTCCAGCCTTTCCTCGGGGGTGAATTCAGCCGGGGCCGTAATCGCAATTGATTTCATCGACCGTTTCCGCCGCCGCGCGCCAATCACCGAGCAGCAGAACCTCCGCAGGAGCAAGCTGATCTCATGGATCATTGGCCTGGTGGTTGTAGCCTTGAGCATCGGCGTCAGCCAGGTGGGCGGCAACCTGCTCGAGATGGCGCACAAAATCGTCAACCTGCTCACGGCGCCGTTGTTCGTGCTGTTTTTCATGGCCTTCTTCGTGCCGTGGGCGACGTCGCCCGGCGCGTTCACGGCGGGCATCGCCAGCGCCGTTGTGGCCATCGGCGTCGGCCACTTGCAGTGGTTCGGGCTCAGCTTCGTCTGGATTCTGCCGTCGGCGCTCGTAACCGGCATCATCGTCGGCCCGATTGTAAGCCTGCTGCCGCTTGGCCGGCGGCATAAACCCGTGGAGGCGCGCGCCTATGACGATGCCGGATAGCCTGCCGGAGGTCGAATGGCGCGGTGAGCGGGTGTCGCGCATCATTTTAGGCACCGCCCAGTTGGGCATGAACTACGGCGTCGCCAATGTGGATGGCCAGCCTGATCCCACCCGCGCCCGCGAGATCGTCCAGGCCGCGTGGGAAGCGGGCATCCGCCATTTCGACACCGCACAGTCCTATGGCACGAGCGAGGCCATGCTTGGCCGCGCCTTGCGTGAATTGGGCATCGTGGGCGAAGCGCGGGTCGCATCGAAACTTGCACTGCCTGCCGATCCTGCCGACGTGCGGACATCCATCGCGAGATCATTTGAGCGGCTGGGCGTCGAGCGGCTGTGGTGCATGATGCTCCACCATCCGCGGCATCTTGACGAGTGGGACGGGCCACTCGGCGAGATGCTCGAAGAACATCGCCGCGCGGGCCGGATCGAGCATCTGGGCGTGTCGCTCTCGCCGCTCGAGGATGCGCCGCGGTGTCTCGCCCACCCCGCCATCGAGGTGCTGCAACTGCCCTGCAACGCGTGGGACCGGCGTCCTATGCGGCTGGGCATTATCGATAATGCGCGGAAAAACGGCCAACTATGTTGCGTGCGGAGTATTTACCTGCAAGGGCTGCTTACGATGTCGCCCGAATCTATAGGTGCGCGGTTGCCCGCCGCGGAAGGCGCCTCGCGCGCCTGGCACGCGTTTGCCGCGTCCAAGAACATGTCGACAAAGGAACTGGCGGTCCGTTTTGGGATGACACTCGGGGCACCGCTGGTGATCGGCGCCGAAACACCAGAACAGATTCGGGCGACTATCGCCTTGGCGCGCCGCGGCCCGCTGTTAGTGGAAACAATTGAAGAGTTGGCCGCGACAATCGACCCGTTAGTTACTGATGACATTCTCGAACCCTGGAGATGGCCTCCGATCAAATAGACCGGACACGGGAGGAAGAGTGATGAGGACTATTCTCAATCTGGCCACATGCACGCTGATTTTTTCGCTGCACGGCGCGTTGGCTCAGCCGATCGACATTGGCTCGCGGCTCGAACTGCTGGTCGACGACTACCTGATCGACCACATGAACGGCGACGTTGAACTTATGCTGCACCACCCGGTCCCGCGCGAGATCGTCATGGTGCATGATGCGCCGTGGGAAGGCAGCGCGTGCGGGTATCACACGGTCTTCAAAGACGGCGACCTTTACCGCATGTACTACCATGCCTGGCACCTCGATCCGCAGCCCGGCAAGCTCAATATCCCGCACGACCCGTGGGGCGCCTACGCCGAGAGCAAGGACGGAATTCATTGGGTCAAACCTGAACTGGGCCTGTTCGAGTATGAAGGCTCGAAGGCCAACAACATCGTCTGGATGGGCAAAGGTGGTCATGACTTCTCGCCGGTCAAAGACACGAACCCGAATTGCCCACCGGACGCCCAGTACAAAACCATTGCGTACACTGCCGGCGAACCCCACGGCGTGCTCGCGATCAAGTCGGCTGACGCGATCCGTTGGAGCCTAATCCAGGATCTCCCCGTCATGACCAAGGGGGCGTTCGACACGCAAAACATCGCGTTCTGGGACCCAACCCTTGGCGCATACCGCGCGTACATCAGAGATTTTCATGACGGCATCCGCGACATCCGGACCGCCACGTCCAGCGATTTCATTAACTGGACCGAGCCCGTCATGATCCAGTTTCCCGGGCGGCGGGACGTCCCGCTCTACACCAACCAGGTCAAACCGTACGACCGCGCGCCCCACATCCTGATCGGGTTCCCGACGCGGTACAACGAGCGGGGCTGGTCGCCGTCGATGGAAGCGCTGCCCGAACCCGAACACCGCAAGCTGAGATCGAGCAGCTCCGACCGGTACGGGATGGCCATCACGGACGCGCTCCTGATGACGAGCAGGGACGGCGTCACGTTCAACCGATGGGACGAGGCGTTTCTGCGGCCCGGCCTTCGCACCAAAAACAACTGGTCGTACGGCGACAACTACATCGCGTGGCACGCCGTCGAAACCCCC
>JAPLKX010000606.1 GCA_026387845.1 Candidatus Hydrogenedentota bacterium
GGTTCCTGCCGCGGGTGGTCGGGATGAAGGCGTCTACGGACAATGCGCAGTATATCTTCAACATCACGTATGCGGTGCGGAACAAGGATTTTGGGTATATCGTCGGGCATGAGGCGGCGTTTTTGGCGGGGCTGGTGACGGGCGCGAAGGCGGTGATCGGGCAGGGAACGACGTTGAACCCGGAGATCCTGAAGGCGGTGCAGGACAGCTATGAGGCGGGTGATCTCGAGCGTGCGATCTCGGCGCAGCATTCGACGAACTTGCTGCTGTGGTACAAGCAGAACCCGACGGAATTTTTCAAGCGGTGGATTTCAGAGAAGGGGTTTGCGGTAAAGCCCATCGCGCGGAGCGGAGACGCTTCGGGCTACAAGATCTCCGGGCCGGGGATGACGCAGGAGGAGTATGAGGGGTTCAAGCGGATCCTCGAGGCCGAGATCCGGAAGTTTGTCTGAAGACCCGCCGGCGCGGGTCGGACCGATCCGACCGATCCGACCGATCCGACCGATACATCCTGAAATGCACCCGCCTTTACTGTGCGGTTCCTTGTTTGATCCAGTCTTCGTTGAACCAGGCGTGTTTGATGCAGGATCCTTCTACGTCTTTTCTGACGAATGAGTAGGTGCAGTGGATGGTTTCGTCGGCGGCCTGGATGACGCAGGGGTATGCGCCGGAACCGGCGTCGGGCTGGAAGTTTTCGAGGGGCCGTTTGAATTTCCAGGTGGCGCCTTCGTCGTCGGATAGGTAGGCGGTGAGCAGGTGGCGGCCGTTGGCGGTGTCGTTGCAGACGAGCACCCAGTTGCCGCTCGAGAGCGAGATGGCGTCGACGCTGCTTCCGGGGTTGGGGATCTCCATGTTTTCGATGTTGCCCCAGGTGACGCCGCCGTCGGCGGATTCGGACCTGCGGATGCGCTTGGGCATGCCGTTGTCGCGCATCATGGCGACGATGTTGCCGTTGGATTTCTTGACGAACGCGGGCTGGATGTTTCCGATGTTGTAGCTGATGATGGGTTCGCTGAACGACCAGGTCTTGCCCCAGTCTTCGGTGAAGGCGGCGAGCGAGCAACTGAACACGTCGGTGTAGAGCCCGAGCATCATCCGGTTTTCGGACGTCATGATGGGGTGGAGGCGCGTCATCCAGCCGAGGCGCGTGGTGAGCTTGTCTTTTGTTTTTTCCTTGAGTTCGGCGATCATGCCTTTGTATCGCTCATTGCCGGCGAGCAGGTCGGCGAACTTTATTTCGGCCTCTGCAATAGCGGCGAGCGCCTTGGCTTCGAAATTCAGGGGGCGGCAGTGTATGACGTCCTGCCAGTTCCAGGCGGGGGGCCCGTCGGCGGCGTATTCGGTAGCGGTCCGGTACTTGAGGAGGCTGCCGCCCCACTCGTTGTTTTGAACGGCGATCCAGAACAGCCAGAGCGTGCCGCGCGGGTCAATGAACAGGACGGGGTTGCAGTCGGGTAGGTCCTGCGAGTCGGCCATGAGGAACGGCTGGGACCATTTTTCTGCGCCTTTGCGTTTACGCGCGCCCTGGATGACGACGTCGTCGGAGTTGCGTTCGCCGGCGCCGTGAAACCAGCATGCGATGAGGTCGCCGGTGGCGGTTTCAACGATGCTGGAGCCGTGGTTGTGTTTGGGGACGGCCTCGAAAATGAGTTCAGAGGCGGATTGTGGGGCGGATATGGAAAGGCAGGCGGCGATTGGAATTAGGAGCGACATCATGGGAAGTACCTCCGGTTAAGGCTGAAGCCGGGGTGATTATAATTACAGGCGGGGGGGACGGCAACCTTTGAAGAAGACCGATCGGACCGATCCGACGGATCCGACGGATCTGACCGATCAGACGAACAAAGGGCCGCTTCTTAGTCGCCTTAGATGGTGTCTTCGGGGTCGATGTCGTGTACTTCGGGTTGGATGTCGACTCGGCTTTTGATGTATGGGCCGGTGATCATTTCCTGGTAGCCCATTCCGGGTCCGACCATGGGGTAGACGCTGGCGTCGCGGTCGATGCGTACTTCGAGGAATGCGGGGCCTTCGAAATCGACGAATTCTTTAAGTGCTTTGGGGAGTTGGCGTCGGTCGTCGATACAGCGAGCGAACTGGAAGCCGTCGGCTTGTGCGGCTTTGACGAAATCTTTTTGGCGGTGGTCTTTTTCGGTGCCGGAGAACCTTTTTCCAAAGTATAGGCGCTGCCACTGGAGGACCATACCGTCGCCGCGGTTGTTTAGGAGGAGTAGTTTGATGGGGACGCCGTAGGCGACGGCGGTGTCCATTTCGCCGATGTTCATGCGGAGGCTGCCGTCGCCGTCGACGTCGATGACGGTTTTGTCGGGGCGGCCGATTTGCGCGCCGATGGAAGCGGGCAGGCCGAATCCCATGGTTCCCATGCTGCCGGAGGTGATCAACGACCGGGGCTGGTGGAAGTCGAAATATTGGGCGGCCCACATCTGGTGCTGCCCGACGCCGGTGCAGACGATTGCGTCGCCGCGGGTGATTTTGTTGAGTTCTTCGAGGACTTCCTGTGGCTGGAGGAGTTGGCTGTTATGTTCGTAGTCGAGTGGGTGTTCTTTTTTGTATTTGTTGACGAGCTTGACCCATTTTGAGAAGTCGCGTTTGAATGTAGCGCCGGCGTCCATGAGGTCTTGCAGCGCGGCGCGTGCGTCACCGACGAAGGCCCAGTCGGGTTGTCTGACTTTCCCGATTTCTGCGGCGTCGATGTCGATATGTGCGATTTTGGCGTTGGGCGCGAACGTGGCGACTTTTCCGGCGACCCGGTCGTCGAACCGCGCGCCGACGGCGATGAGGAAGTCGCAGTCTTCGACGGCGTAGTTTGCGTATGCGGTTCCGTGCATGCCGAGCATTCGGAGCGAGAGTTCGTGTGTGGTGTCTACGGACCCGATTCCCATGAGGGTGGTGACGACGGGGATGTTGAAGTGTGCGGAGAAGGCGCGGAGTTCTTTGGCTGCGTTTGCGTTGATGATGCCGCCGCCGGCGTAGAGGAGTGGTCGGTGTGACTTGGCGAGCATCTGGAAGAACGTTTTGGCTTCGTGTTCGGAGATTCGGGATTCGAGGGCGATTTTCTGGCGGATATCGTAGCCTTTGAGTTCGAGTAGCCCTTCGCCCTGGTAGGGGCCGACGAAGTTCTGGACGTCTTTGGGCACGTCGACGACGACGGGGCCGGGCCGTCCGGATCGGGCGATGGCGAATGCCGTGCGGACGGTGGCCTCGATTTTGGTTTCGTCCGAGACGAGAAATACGTGTTTAGTGGTAGCGCTCATGATGTTGAATACGGGGGCTTCCTGGAATGCGTCGGTGCCGATGCAGTGGCGGGGTACCTGGCCGGTGACGAGGACGATGGGGATTGAGTCGGCCATGGCGTCGCGGATGGGTGTGACGCAGTTGGTTGCGCCGGGGCCGGAGGTGCAAAGAAAAACGCCGACTTTTCCCGTGGCTCGGGCATAGCCGGATGCCATGAACCCTGCGCCCTGCTCGTTTGCCGGCACGACGAGATGTAGTTGCTGCTGAGTTTTTTTGTTTTCGTTGTAGCGGAACAGGGCGTCGTAGGTGGGCAGGACCTGGCCGCCGTTGTATCCGAAGATGGTTTCGACGCCTTCGTCGGCGAAAACCTGGATGATCATGTCTGCGCCGCTCATCATTTCGCCTGCCAGCGGGTGCCTTGGCTTCTTTTTGGTGGTCATTACGACTTCCTAGTCTTTAACCTATTGTCTTGGCTCGACCTATGCATTCCGATGCGCACTTTCTGGCGATCCCGTAAGGGTATCGTCTTGCGGGGCCGGTTTCAAGCTTCGCGCGGGTACAGTGGACGCCACATCGGTAAAAGGGATTGGCTTAACAGCCCGGCCCGCGGAACGTCGCCTATAATTCTAGCACGAATCCCGCCGCGAAGATCAACTCGAGACCGGAGACTGGAGGAAATCCAGCAAGCGCGTGAAGCGCGGCCGTGTGCAGGCGAGACGCCCGCACCACAATGACCAGTTATTGTGGGATGAGCCATGCTTCGGTGAGCATGGATGAGTAGGGCCAGTTGATGCCGGGTTCTTTCGGTGGATCGAACGTGATGCGGAGCGCGCCGTCGGCCACGAGTTCTTTGGGGATGGGGAATTCTTTGAACTGGCCGATCTCCTTGCTGTACTTCAACGGTTGGAGAAGTTGCCCGTCGGCGCGCGGGAGTGCATCGCCGCGGCCGGTGAGGCGCAGGACGTAACCGCGGCCGGTGTCGAGGCCATCGTAGACGATGGCCTTGGGCCAATCCATGTTGGACAGCGAGGACATGCGGAGCCGGCTTTTTCCTTCGCCTCGCTCGAAGTTTCGGGCGTGGTACTTGGGCACGCTGGTCTGGTAGCCGATGAGGGTGAACAAAGCGTCAGCGTGGGATTCGAGTGAGGCGCGTATGTCGGGGGCCCAGGGTTGGGTCTGAGCGCGGTTGAGGATCTCGAGGGCTTGGTCCATGGCGGCGTCAGGGCCGATTTGGTTGGCGTTGGCGAGCGTGGAGTTGGCCTGGCGTTCGAGAGAGGATTCGTAGATAAGGCGGTGGCGCGTGAAGTAGTCGTATTGTGCGCGGAACAGGTGGATGCGCCAGCGCCAGTTGGAGGCGAGTTCGGGCGCGAGTGCGGTCAGCCGTTGCCAGTTGAAGTAGGTGGCGTCGACGCTGCCGTTGAGTTCGAGCGGGCCGACCCAGTTGGTTTCGAGGGCGGCGAGTGCGTCGGCGGTTTCGGATGCGATGCTGGGGCCGAAGAAGAAGGCGGCATAGTCGACGAGGATGTCGCGGACGGGTGTGGCGGGTTCCCAGCCGAGTACGCTCCAGACGGTTTTGTTGACGTCGTCGTGTATGCCGTCGGAATAGGAGATGAACCCGTCCGTGGATGGGGCGGACCAGTTGTGGATGAGCGCGTAATCGCGAGGGCGTGGGTTGACGGGTTCTCGGCCGAGTGTGAGGGCATACGGGAGGTCCCACCATGAGACGGGGTACTGGCAGAGTACGTTGTGGGTAATGTCGGGGTAGTCTCGCAGGCGGTACTGGCGGGGGAGCCGGCGGCGGAGTTCGTGTATGGGGGGGCTTTGCGGCCCAGCGACGACGCCGGCGAGCCATTGGGGCTTGTTTTGGTCGAGGTACTGGAAGAATTCGTCGACCTGTTTCGGCTCAAACCCTTGGAGGGAGAGCCACATTCCGGCTTTTGGGTGGTATTTGACGA
This sequence comes from Candidatus Hydrogenedentota bacterium, assembly GCA_026387845.1. GTDB lineage: Bacteria > Hydrogenedentota > Hydrogenedentia > Hydrogenedentales > SLHB01 > JAPLKX01. The sequence continues at coordinate 5,208 of JAPLKX010000606.1, forward strand.
GACGTAGTTGGAGATCTTTGAGGAATGGCATTACAAGGCTGGGCGGGTTGTCACCGGGGTCGCCGCCGGGGAAGAAGATGGCATCGAGCCGGGGCAGGGACTTGTAGAGCGCGTCGTGTTTGTCGAGTTCTTTTGCGCGGAGGTCGTTGTCTTCGAGGTTGAACGTAGCGGGGGTCCAGAGCCAGTAGTCGAGGTTGTAGCGTTCGCAGATTTGGCTGATGGCGATGTTCATTTGTTCGCGGGGTATGGGCATGACGGGGCTGGCGTCGTCTTGGAATGGTATGTTTTCGATGGAGTTGCAGCCGAATATGGCGAGTTCGCGGATGTATTGGTCGTATTGGCGGGGGTTCCAAGCGTCGTAGCTGTTTGCGGTGTGTCGGTATCCGAGCTGGTGTCCGCGGATGGGGTAGGCCGGGGCGGAAGTGATATCCAGCCCGAGTGGGACGGTGGCCGAGCCATTTTGCCAGTCCATGATTCGGAGGAGCCGGCCGACGCCGAAGAGTATGCCGCGTTCATCGGCGCCAGTTACCTGGACAGCCATACAGCCATCCCGTACGCTTGCCTCCAACCGGTAGCTTTCCGGGGGCATGCCTGGGATCTGGGAGAGGGCCGCAATGAAAACAGTGCCTTGTCTTGGCCATTCCCGGGTGACGGGCAATTTCACCCCGGTTCGTTTTTCCAGTTCTTCGGTGAAAACCAGGGCTGCGATGTTTTCGCCGTCCTGCGGCGAAAAGACGAGCGCCTCAGCCAGTTGGACGGTTTGCGGGGCGGGATCAGCGGCGCCTGCGGCGGTGAGGCACGCGAGGCAGAGGGCGATTGCGAAGCAGAGGGTACCAGATTTCATGACGTGCACCTTTCGTGAATGCGCCTGGTTATTTCACGGAATCGTCTTCGGGTAAGCCGAGTTTTTTGTAGAGGCCGCGGCGGCCGGCTTTATCGCCGTCGAGGATGGTTTTTGCGTATTGGGCGACCTCGGCGGCCTTGGCGCGTGGGACAACAAGTACGCCGTCGCCGTCAGCGGCGATGACGTCGCCGGGTTCGACGAGGACGCCGCCGCAAACGACGGGTAGGTTGACGGATTCGATTTCGTTTCGGCCGGGCCGAATTCCGCGGCCGGGGTTGCGGAGGTAGAGGGGGATTTTTTCTGCGGCGACTTCGTCGGTGTCTCGTGCGGTGGCATCGGTGACGACGCCGACGCATCCGCGCGCGTGCCAGGCCATGATATTGTTTGAGCCGATAGAGCCGACGTCGGCGCCGGGTGCTTCGTCGAAGATGAGTGCAGTTCCGGGTCGGATCAGGGGTGCAAACGGTTCCGGGGAAAGTTCTTTGTACCATTTGTCGACCCAGTCGTTGAATGGTTTGGTCTCCATGGCTGGGGCATGGGGTTTGTTTGTGGGTACGTAGCGGACGGTGAGTGCGATTCCGATGAACCGGTGGGCGTAATGTTCGGTATCGCGCCAGACGGGGTGGATTTCGGGATCCATGATGCCGACGTTGGTGAGGCCGACCTTGTCCATTGCGTCGACCACGTCGGTGACGCGGAGGCCGT
>JAPLKX010000423.1 GCA_026387845.1 Candidatus Hydrogenedentota bacterium
CCATGATCTTAAGCGCGTAATGGCGGGCGTCTTCGAGCGGAACATGCGGGAGGACGGCGGCAAACATCGTGCCATCGTACCGGGCGAGGACGTCATAGGTTCGCGAATAGTTGCGAATGGTCATACCGACTTCAGCGAGCAGGTCGTCCATGGAGACAGGCCCGAGTTCAATGTCGACGGGCCGTACGTCGTCGACGTCGAAAATGACACACGACACGGGGTAGTTGTATCGGTGGGCCTTCTCGACTTCTTCCTGGAGTCTTTCGAGCAGGTATCGCCGGTTACGCAACCCGGTGAGATGATCGGTATAGGTCTCTTCGAGGAGCAACTCATGTTCCAGGCGCAACCGGTCCTGGCGTCGTTTTTCGCGCATGGCCGCGTCCACCCGTACCATGACCATCGGCAGGTTATACGGTTTGCAGATGTAATCGGCCGCCCCAAGCGAGAACCCCTTGGCTACTTCCTGCGGGGATCCTTTGACGGTCACGAAAATGACGCTGATCTCGCGGGTGGCGGGATTTTGTTTCAGGCACTGGCAGACCTCGTAGCCGGAGACGTCGGGCAGGCAAACATCCAGCAGGATCAGGTCGACGCCGCCCGTGGCGCAGAAGTCCAGCGCTTCGGTTCCCGTATGGACGGCGCCGGCCTCGTAATTGTGTAACCTTAACCCCTCACACAAGACGGCTGCGGTCTCGGCGCAGTCGTCTGCAACACAAACTTTACACCTGGACACGTCGACCCCATTCCTGTGACGCACACACGCGCCAATGCCTCTGCCACTGCCTTCCCGTTTCAGTTTACCCCAAGAATTTCAAATTTGGCAAATGCCAAAAAAGATATTCCCGCCCATACCGCCATCCCGGCCGATTGCTTCCAGCCGTCCCACGGCCCTAAAATGCCCCGGAGGAGGTCATTCTAATGCGCCCGGCGTTTGGCGGCCACAGGCAGAGGCGAAAACCGCAGATCAACATTACGTCGCTGATCGACGTGATGTTTATCCTGCTGATTTTCCTTATGATAACGACGACGTTCCGGGAGCATCTGGGCATACGTATCACACTGCCGCAGGTGGGCAATGCCGAAAAACAGGAGTTGACGCCCCACGAAATCACCGTCAGCGAAACCGGAGAACTTTATTTCGGCCAACAGCGCGTGAATGAACAGGGGCTGCGCGACTCGCTACTCAGGCTGTTCCAGGAAGAACCCAAGGCCACCCTCGTACTCCGAGCGGATCAGAAAGCCGATTTCGGCGACGTCATCCGCGCCATCGATATCGCCAGGCAGATCGGCGGGGAAAGGCTCATTATCCCGACTCGCACGGACGCCGCCCGCTCTCTGTAAGCCGGGCCAGCCGTTCCCGCACCGAGACGGCGTAGGGCGTGTCGGGAAATTTCCCAATGTATTCGGCGAGCAGCCGCTGGGTTTCGAGGGGGCTCTGCAACTGGCGGGAGTAAATTGTGCAGAGGCGGTTGGTGACCTGCAGGCTTTTTTCCGCGGAATCGATGCAAACCAGCGCCCGCTCGAACCATCGCACCGCCTCTTGGGGCTGCTCGATTTTCATGTGTATCTCGCCGATGCGCGCGAGCACCGCCGGATCCCGCGGAAATACCCGGGCGATCACCAGATACTCATTGAGGGCGCCGGCGTAGTCGCAGTCGCGTTCGAGCGCCTCCGCGGGGGCGTACCGCGGCTCGTGCGTCTTGCTCCGCTCGGCCGGCATCACCAGGTCCACCAGCAGGCGCGAAAAAAAAGAAACGCCCAGAGGCCCGTACAACGCCGCGCCCGAAACAAACAAACCCAGGATGGCAAATATCATGAACAGGGGAACCGCCGCCAGA
>JAPLKX010000011.1 GCA_026387845.1 Candidatus Hydrogenedentota bacterium
CCAACACGGGCGTAAAGAACAGGCTGTATCTTTTCTTACACCAGTCTCTCACCAAGTGAGATACAAACACGTAGCCTTTCCGCGAGGCCCGAAGATAACCGTCATGCTCCAACACGCGAAGAATCTCCGTTTCCGCTTCCTTGGACGTACACTGCTGAAACGGGAAGTCGGATTGAAGCGCCTCGAGCGCCTCACGGCTAAGCCAGCCCGTAATCGCCGCCTCACTCAACATCTCCAAGGCAAGCGGGAAAAGTTCCAGACCCAGAACCATCTTCAGTCGTTCCTCGTAGTGCGTCAGTTCGGCGTGGCCTCGAGTGCCAAGCATTTCATTCTGGTAAACGCCGGCAACTTCGCGTTTAAGAAACTCATGGCGTTCACTGCGGCAACAACAGTCGCGCACATGCGAGAAAAACATCTCTATATGATCCGGTATGCAGCATCCAAGCATGTCGACCATCTCATCCTCGGCCCCATCGGGGAACTTAATCCCATATTCGCCGGACAACGATTGAAGGCAACCAACCGCAACGGCCCTGTCCCAAGGCCGCAGTTCAAACGGATGAAAGGTGTTGAGCGTCGCGCTCAAGCCGGCTTGGTGAAGCACAGGTTCAAACCCGATACTGCCGCTCAACACCATCCTGATCTTGCCTTGGTGCTCGATGCTGTTTCGCCGCAACCATGACATGAACTCGTCCACATCGCGTCTCCGCTCCGCGGTGATGGTATAGTCCTGACCTTTCAACATCCGATTGACCATGATGGGAATCTCATCGAACATCAAAAGAACGGGCCTTTCGCATCCAGCAAGAATCGCGAGCAATTCATCACCTTTTCTTGACCAATTGCCGGCATTCAGCCCAGTCCGCAGATGAATACCCACCTCAAAAACCGAAACCTTCTCGATGGTCCTTATGATTGAAGCAAGCGCATTGGAAAACATCTCAGCGACCTTTCCACGCAGCGATTTGTGTTCGTAGGTCGCCACCCCCAACCTGGCAATTGTGTCTGGTGCATTAAAAGCTTCTTGAAGGTCCACATACAGGCAGACATACTCTTCTTTGAGCAGACGTTCGGCCTCACGCATCAGGCTCGTCTTCCCCATACGGCGCTGCGCCACCAGAAGAAGATGGCTCCCCTCAGCGATCTTCTCCGCAAACAGCCGAAGGTCGTCTTTCCTGTCCCAAAAACGATCCCCTATGGCGTATACACCAGCTAGTTTCATCTAGGCTCTCCCCTTACCATCACCAATAGATTAGTTGCCAACAAAACTGTTGCCAACAAAACTGTTGTTAGAATACCACCCCCAAAATCGCGCAGTCAAGCAAAAAAATAGCCAAGAAAGACCGTCTTTTGTAACTCTCAAGGCGCCAATGTCTTACAGCTTTTCGGGCGAGATGGCGTAGAGGGAAACGTCGTGATAGGAGCCGTGCAGATAGAGCGCCTCGCGCAGGATGCCCAGCGGCTGGAACCCGATAGCTACCAGGAAATCCCGCAGCGGCTTCTCCTTCGCTGACACCGGCACTACGATTTGCCGCACGGTGCTCTGCCCTGCCGCCTCTTTCAGGATGGCCCTGAAACTCTTGCGGATTGCATCCGCTTCATAATCTGCCTCGTCGCGCATGTACAGCCACACCGTCACGGCGCCGCCGACCCATTTGGGCCGCAGCTTAAGCAGCCCAAACGGCTCGCCGGATTTCCGCAGCAGCATCAGTTCCTGATCGATGCCCCGCGGATGGAGCGAGTCCATCTCCCGGTCGTATTTGGTGGCCAGGTACACGCCCGACTCGTTGAACAGGAAGTAGGCTGACTCGTTCCAGTTCTCCCATCGGGTTATGAGTTCCGCGTCGGCTTCTTCGATCGGCCGCACGCCGATGCTCATCGTGATTGCCGCCTTGGCCAGCGCAAACAGCGACGGTTTTTCCCGCCGCCCCAAAATCTTGTACACCCGTTCAAAGTGAATCCCCGCCGACGACAGCGTCTGAAACGCCGAAACCGCGCTCTGCACCCATGCCCGCTGACCGTCGCACCACGCCGGATGCGGCGTCCGCATCGATCCCGTCAGCGCGTGATGCACAGCCGCAGTCCCGCCCCCGCACAGGTTGCGCGCCCAACAGCCCGTGCACGGATACGTCGTCAGCGACCCGACGTCTTCAAACGGCCGCACCTTTTCCTCGTCCAGCCCGTCCGCCAAACTGCCCAGGCAAAACGACTCCTCCCCCGCCAGCCGCATCGACGGGTATATCTTGCCGTCGCACGCCACAGACATCTCGTTGGTACCCGCAAAATCCGATCGCGCGACCGGCGCACCCGAATAAATCCGCCAGAACAGCGGCGCAATCGGATCGAGCCGGAAGTAATGGTGCTTCAAAAGCCGCCCCGCGTAATACCGCGCGTTCTCTTCCATCGCGGCCGTGACGGCGCCCGGCTCCAGCCCCGGATTAGCCGCGTACGCCCCGTCCAGGTCGATCTCGATACCCGTGAAACCGGCCTCGTCCAGCGTCTCCGCCACTTTCCCGAAACCGGGGTGGTTCGGTCGCACGACAATCCGCCCGCCCGCGTCTTTCGAGTTAGGCTCGAGCGCCTTGGCCAGCCGCGGCAACGTCTCGCCGACTCCTGCCGCCAATCCCTTCACGTGCGCCAGCACGCCCTCCCCGCTCTTTAACTCGAGTTTCGCGCCCAGCGCATGTCCCGCAAGCGACTCGGGCAGCTTCGCCAGCGAAATGTTCGCAACATGCACCGAAACCGTCAGCGTCTTCTCAGCCAGCCGCGCCGACTTCAACGCCCATTCGCAAAGTTCCGCAATCAGTTCCGGGCTGTGTATCCGCCCCTCCTCGACCAATTCGAGGTGCAACTCTTTCTGCATCCCCGACCGGCCCAGCAAAAGCAAAACCGCGCCCCGGCAAACTTCACGCCCGCCCGGCGGCGCCACCCGCGCACCACGCCCAAACCACCTCCCCTGCGCAGGCACGAGGCCGTCCGTCTCCCGCGGCAATACCACCGACACCCGTTTCAACCCACGCTCAACCTCGAACTGTTTGAGCAGGTCTTCCTTCTTGGGCGCCCTCAGGATCGATTTCGACGCACGCAGCCATTCGAGTTCGCCCGCCACTTCCTCCAACTCTTTGAGGCTGTACTTCTCCTCGAGCAGGTGGAAGATCCGGTTGCTGGTCTCCTGCGCGTAGTGCTCCAGCACGTCCCAGCAGATCTCGTCGCACTCAAAACAAAAACACGTCTCCGGGTCGATGGCAAACCGTTTCCCGTCGTGTTCGAACCTGTGCAGCGGAGACCGCGACATCAATACGCCCCCAGCGTGCCCTTGTTGCGGCTCCAGTTCTCCATCAACCGAAAACACGCTATGCCCACAAACGTCCACGCCGCGCAGTTCACCAGCAGCAACAAAAACGACGGGTGCAGCAGGATCGGCACGTAATTCGCCACCACCTTCCCCCCCTCCATCAGCGGCTCGCCTTTCGCGTCATACACCGGCTGCATCTGGCCCCGGATCACAAGGTGGATCAGGCACAGTGTCGCGTCCGTGATCGGCAACGTATGCGCAAACGCGCCAAGCAATTTCGGGAACGTCCGCACTTCGTCCGCCATTACGGCAATGCCCAATAGGCCCATCCGCACGATTACCGCCACCTGGCCCGTCTGTTTGAACACCAGCACCAGACCACCCACCATGAAGCCAAAGCCGATCAAGTTCAAAAACGCCAGCATCAACAGAAGCACCAGTGTTGCAAACTCCCCCACCGTGTTCATCGGCACAGGGAATCCCACTCGGTATGCGATCAACCAAACCATCAGCGCCGACGTCGGAACCGACGTCACCGCCGCCATCAGCGACCGCGCCATGAAATTCGACACAAGCCCGTGTGGGCTCATGCACAACTGCTCCAACTGGCCGCTCTGCGCCATCCCCTGCAAACCCTGGCTGAACAGGCCTACGATCCCGAACGCAAGCATCCCGACAATGAAGCATAGCGCCCACTTCGTCGCTTGTTCCGGGCTGCTGAACTTGCTGGCGAATCCTGTCGGATCCACGCCGCCTTTCGAATGAAACATCATGATCATCGACATCAGCATGAAATAACCGATGATCATCCCCGTCACGGTCCTGAACCAGTACCGCCGCATCACGATCATGTTGCGGACAAATTCCGCCTTCAGTACCAGCAAAAAACCCATTCAGTTAAACCTCGAGCGAAAAACGGGGACTGACTCACTACTGTCCGGTTATAAGTCATTGAACTCCAACTGTTTGCTCATGACTTGTTCTTCGTTTGCTACTTGATGTTCAAGAAACACCTGTAAAATGGGCCTTTTTTCAAAGAGTGTCAGACTCAA
>JAPLKX010000147.1 GCA_026387845.1 Candidatus Hydrogenedentota bacterium
CGCCATCGGCGCGATCGCCGTACTCGTCGGCGGCCACAAGAAACGGAAAGCCAAGTTACTTGAGGGCGCCTACGCCTCGGTGGATGCCGCGCGCGCCGTCCTTCAATCTCACGGTTTCGTTCTCGAGTCGTGGCCCGGCGCGACGAGAGAAGTGTGGCACGACAAGAACTTCAGGAACCAACTGCTGGTCACGCCGCGTCCGGATGGAACGGCGACGGTCAACGGGTATCAATAAATCCGTTATTTTCCCGCGAACGTTCCGAACTGGTCATGGTGCCGAATGTTTTGAGACCGGTATGGGTGATCCTTCCACACGGTCCACTTGCGCCACCACATGATGTGGATGTTCCCAAGACGCAGATGCCATACCCCCGGAGCCTCATCGAAATCAAATCGCGTCGGGTAGAGTGGCCAATCACTGAACCAAATTTCCAGTCGCCCAATCTTTACATTCAGTTCGCCTTCGCAGAAGTAGAAAGGGTTCCGCACGCCCTCACCTCCTCAAAGCCTTGGAACCGGGGATGGGATTTGAACCCATGACCTCTTGCCTTTTATTGCCGCGCTCTCCCACTGAGCTATCCCGGTTCCTCGGCTCATCGTCAAAGTACCCGGCCGGAGGCGATGTCTCGCTGGTCCAGCCGGGGGCAGATAAAACACCGGCGTTGCTTGCCATCACAACACCGGGGACAATAAAGGGGACCGGGGCACGCTGTCGGCGAATCGCCTTCTGCCCCGGTCCGGGTATCGTGGTGGCCGGTGAATGTCGCAGTATGCGCTGGTCACTCACCGGTTCGCCCCATGGTGCTGGCTACCACCATCGCCCCTGGCCAGAGTCTCGTGCGCGGCTTGCTTCCGGGGCGGCCGCCCCTGGACAAGCACCACCGTCCACCCCGACCCCGGCCCTCATACCCCACAAGGGTTTTCTACGCTTCGTTGTAAGGCCCTAACCAGCGCATAGCAGCCCCCGGGGCCTCTCGAACGCCGCCTCGATCTTCCGCTTCAGATGCGGGTAGCGACGCACGAACTCCTGCCGACCCATCGTCCCTATGATCGCGTGGTCCTCAACGCACAGCGCCAGTAAGTTCTCGGGTGAGTCATCTCCTCCGGCCCCACGGGTACGGAGATGGTGGGGCGGCTGTGATGGCTTTTCGCACCCCGCCTCGCACACCAAGTGGTCCATCCAGTACTGGGCGTAGTCGGCGCCGTAGCGATTCCGGAGGCAATGGACAAAAACATCGTCACGAGTCATGGTTCAACCCTCCTCGCCCTCGCCGTTGAGTTGCCCGCAGACCTGTCAGGGAGTACTCCCGAGGCGGGGTTCGCGCCTTTGCCGTATGATTCTGTGGCCCGGCTCTTTTGGCGCCCGCTGAGCGGATACTGCTTGATCGCCCGTAGCACCAGAACGCGGGCCAGGGCACCCGCCGTCGGGTAGCCGAGACCGTGGGCGTAGAACGCAGCATCGGCGGCCTGAGTGTCGTTGAGAAAGCGAAACCGTGCCTCGCGGCTCACGACTTCGCCTCCTTCACCTCATCCACTAGGATGTCCTTCGCCATTCCCACCGATCGCTCCAACCGCTCGTGGAGATATGGCTTCATGTCTCTTTTGCTGGCGTAGGCTATGTTTTTGATGGCAACGACCTCCGCCATGAGCCGGTCGTAGGCGCCATCGTCGAATACCAGTTGTGTCTTCATGGCCTGACCCCCTCGACAACGTTGCGGTGGCTCGTTTCGGATCGCCACAGTGCCTCGCGGTAACCGATGGTGTAGTTCTCCACGTACCCGTCTGGAATCTCGAACCCGTCCTGCGCCTCGTAAGCCACGCCCTCCCAGCGCACCCAGCCGTGCTTCTCACCCGCGCCGGTCCGGCCAGCCACCAGCAACGGCTCCTCACCGCCCAGCTCGATGTGGATGAAGTACATCATCAGGATCGCGAAGTCTTCACAGTCGCCGCAGCGCCAGGTGTAGGTCTGGTCCGGTGATTGCCAGTACTCGTTGGTGTCGTGGATCTCGTCGGAAACATACGTGCAGTTGTCGTCGATCCAGCCGCCGATGCCACGTACAGTGGTGAAGCCGAACACGGGAATGTCGTATCGGGGCTCGTAGTCCGCGGGGAACGAACACCCGAACGCCAGAAGTATAACAACCAACGCCGCGCAACACCCAAGTATCATTCTGCCGATCATGACCGCGCCTCCTCTGCCTCCGTGATCGCCTTCAGCACGGGGTAGACTTGCATTGGTACTACTGCGTTTCCGAGGGCTCGCAATCTGTCCACCCGATTGGAAATCCCATGATCTCCTCCACGAATGCAGGGTTCAGAGGTCCACGAATCCCGGACAACTTGTATGCTTGGTGCGTCAATGTCTCTGTGTGTCTCCCCGTATTCGATCCGATTGAATTTTTCCAATCCCTTCGTGTTGGAGTAGGGATCAATCCTTTGCTGGCAAGATTTCTCAAACTTGGACGGAATTTGGCTCCCGGACTGACCGACTGATTCCCTCCTCCATCCGTTGCGCACAATGTGGGCAATAACGAAAACCCTATACCTGAGGTGCGGCGTTCCGACGCCCGCAGCAGGATAAACAAGCGGGAGAACGTCGTAACCCGCAGATTCCAAGTCAGAACACACAGACTCGAATGCCACGCCCCCATTCCAAGAAAGGAGGCCGCGAACATTTTCAGCGACGACCCATGTCGGCCGTATGCACTCAACGACAGCAAGCATTCGCGGCCAGAGATTTCTAGCATCGGCTGTGCCGAGTCGCTTCCCCGCGACGCTGAATGGCTGACAAGGAAATCC
>JAPLKX010000749.1 GCA_026387845.1 Candidatus Hydrogenedentota bacterium
GGCCCGCAAGCATCATCGACACGCTCGACCTCCGAAAACCCATCTACCGCAAAACCGCGTCCTACGGCCATTTCGGCCGGGAAGACCAGGGGTTCAGGTGGGAGCAAATCGACCGGGCAAACGAGTTGCGCAAACAACTCGGCTTGTAACCGCCTCTTTTTTGAAGTATCCTTTTTCGCGTCCGATTCTTATTGGGCGCGATTTTGTTCTTTTTTTTTCGGACCTGTTATCGGAAAGGGGCAGGCAATGAAAGTCCAGGATTTCGCTTACCAGGTCGCTACACGTACCCTTGAACTGCTCGAGTCCACCCAGCACTACAAAATACCCGATGACCTCCGGAAAGACGTCCTCGGTAAAATCCAGCAAGAACTCGATTCACTCATCAAAAAATCCTCAAAATAGTCCCTGCACCAGAAAACTTCTAGGGACTAACTTATGTCCCTTATGTCCCCTTTGTCCCTTCTCAACCTCCCCAAACCCAAGCCTGTTGCAGCAAGTTCCTCCCGGTGCTACTCTGTTCGCGGCGTTCTTTTTCCGCTGTAACCACAACCTTGGAGGAAAGGTGAAAATGGATTCCCATCAGCATCCCCATCAGCAGGCGTCCAAATGCAATTGCTGTTCCATGTCGCGCAGGTGTTTTCTGGCGACGGCCGGCGCCGCAGCCGGCGCGGCCGCACTGGCCGGTGCGGCGGGCAAAGCTTACGCCGCGGACAATGTCGCCGAGTACATCAACCTCGCCGATTTGCGGCCCCGGCCCAAGGTAGGGATCACCTACGTCATCGCCCGACAGACGCCCCCATACTGGCTGGGCTGGCCCGGGACGTCCTATGACGTCGAGGGCTGGCGGCAGCGGTACGGCTCCGAGTTCGCCGAGATGGCCAAGCGCGTCGGCGTCGAACTCAACGCCGTCGACGCCCCCATCGAAAGCAAAGAGGCCGCCGAGGCCTTTGTTAACAAAATCAAAACCGAAAAACCCGATGCTGTACTCATCATGATCCAGCATTTCGCCGGCTGGGACTACATCAAAATGATTGCCGACGGCGCCGGCGTGCCCACGCTCGTGTTCGCCCCGATCGGCATGTGTTTTACCACCATGATCGACAAACTCTCCCGCCAGAACGGCGTCCACATCGTCTCCTCGCTTGAGACCTCCGGCGTCGAGCAGGCCATGCGGATGGTACGCGCCAAACGCCAGTTCGAAGAGACCCGGCTGCTCGTGTTGCGCCAGGGGGATCGCGATGAGAAGAAGCGCGCGCGCCTGGGCACCACGATCAAGGGCATCCCGCGAGACTCGCTGCCTGCCCTGTTTGCCAAAATGCCGGAAAATGACGAGGCACGCGAAACCGCCGACCGTATGATGAAGGCCGCCCAGAAAGTCGTCGAGCCGACCAAACAAGACGCCCTCAATGCCGCCCGGTCGTTCATGGCGGCCAAACGCCTCATGGTGGACGAACAGGCCAACGCCATCACAACCGACTGCCTCGGGATGGTCACCCAGAAAGACGTACCAACTCCGCCGTGCATGGCCGCCGCCATGTTCCAGGACGCCGGCGTCACGTACGGGTGCGAGGCCGATGTCGACGCCGCGCTCTCGCTGATGTTCCCCAGCTATGTGTTTGACAAGCCCGGCTTCATCAACGACCCCGTGCCCGAGACGGTGAAAAACCTGTTGATCGTGGCGCATTGCGTGTCCGGCACGAAGCTCAACGGGTTCGACCAGCCCGCCGAACCATTCATCATGCGCAACCACAGCGAATCCGCCCTGGGTGTGTCCCTCCAGGTCCTGTGGAAGGAAGGCCAGCCCGTGACCCTCGTGAAGTTCCGCGGCGACAACGAGCTGCTGCTCGACACCGGCACCGTCGTTTCAAACGTCCAGACACCGCCCGCCGGCGGATGCAGGACCAATTTCGAAGTCCTCATGGACCGCGTCGAAGACGCCCGCGACGTGCTCGGGTTCCACCAGGTCGTCTTCTACGGCAACCACCGCAGGCAAGTCATGGACTTCTGCCAGCTCTACGGCATCAAAGTCGTCAACTCCCCCGAGCGAACACAACTTCCCCAGGGAGACGGAAAACAAGCTTAAGTCCGAACACTTCCAAGAAAAATGAAAGGCGGCGCGTTTAGTTTCACGTTCCGCCTTTCACTTTTCGTGTACCTCCAGACTCCGGTCTCCGGGCTCCGGACTTCTTTTCATCCTTCATCCTTCAATTTCTTCCACTCGTTCCCCAGCGTGATCCCGTGGGCCAGAAGCGGGTCTTTGTGCAGACCGTTCTTCACCATCATCTCTTTGATCCACCAATTGAGCGTTCTTTCGAGGTGTTCGGCCGTTTTGGGTTCGCGCAACGCAATGTTGTTGAACTCGTGCGGGTCGGCCCGCAGGTCGTACAACTCCCGCATCGGCGTGTGGTAGAAATCCTCCTCGAGCGCCTTGATAAACTTGTGCGTATCCGTGCGGATGGACCATTTCATCTGCCACGTGCACTCTTCGCTGACAACAAACTCGCGCACCGGCTTGTCTTCCGCCCCGTAAAGGTACGGCGACAGGCTGAACCCTTCCATCCCTACCGGCACCGTGATCCCGCACAGATCAAGGATCGTCGGCGCGAGGTCGACGTGCGCAACCAGGTGCGGAATCCGCTTTGGCTCAATCGCCGGATGCGAAATGATCAACGGCACGCGCAGGGTCCCGTCGTACAGGCCATGGTGGTCAAAGAAAATCTTGTGGCGGTACATCATCTCGCCGTGGTCGCTCACCAAGATCACCAGCGTGTCGTCCGCCACACCCGTCTCATCGAGCGCCCGCAGGAGTTTCCCCACGCCTTCGTCACAAAACCGGATCGACCCGTCGTACAGCGCCTCAATATACTCGGCATCCGTCACGCAATCGCCCAGTTTGTTGAGCCACGTGTCCCGCCACATCCGGCCCAGCGGGTGGCGTTCCAACCCGTCCAGCGTCTTGTTGTTCGGATCGCACGGGTTGTGCTTGTAGAACAGGTTGCGGTACGCACGCGGCGGGAGGTACGGCGTGTGCGTGTCCCAATAATGGACAAACATGAAAAACTTCTCTTTTGCGAACTCCGTGAGCCACGGGATGGCCCGCCGGTTGATTTCCCGGTTGTCGGCATTGATGCTCAGCCCCTTCCGGCGCGTCGGATCAATATAAAACTCGTAGCCGTTCGAGAAACCGAGCTGCCATTCGCCCAGGTTATCCACCGCGCACGTCGTGTAGCCCGACTGTTGCAAGATCGTAGGAAGCCACGGCGACGTCCGCGGAATCGATCTCGATCCCCCGTGTGCAACCACCCCGTGCGTAATCGGATACTGCCCCGTCATCATCGTCACAAACGACGGATGTGTGGGAATTCCCGGGGCGATCATCTTCTCAAACACGGCCCCGCGACCTGACAACCCGTCTATCCGCGGAGACGTGTTCCGCGGATACCCGTAACACGACAAGTGGTCCGCACGCAACGTGTCTATCGCGATGAAAAGTATGTTCAAGAAAAGCCGCCTCTGCTTCCCCTACATTATCAGCTACACCTGTCCCGCAACAAAAGTAGGTGCGGTCGTCTCGCCCGCACCGTTCAAACCACAGGCCCTAGTGGCGCGCAATGCCTCGCAGCATCAGGAGCGAATGCTCGAGCGTCTTGAGGATCTCGTCGAGATACTCCTGAACCGCGCGCGGGCTGCCCGGCAACGTGTAGATGAGCGTCTGCCGTGAAACCGCGGCGACAGACCGGCTCAGTAGCGCACCCGGTTTGTCCATGCCGTACTTGCACCGGATCATTTCCATCACCCCGGGGATTTGCTTGTCCGCCAGGGACAGGACGGTTTCCGGCGCAATATCCCGCGGCCCGATGCCCGTGCTTCCGGTCGTAAAGACCATGTCGGCGCCCGCGGATCGTGCGGCGGTCAACTCATGCTTAAGAAGATCCGCCTCGTCCGGAATGAGCTTCCGATTAATCTCGATATGCCAGGGCCGCCCCTCAAAAAACGCATCGAGGATCTCACAGATTTTGGGCCCGCTCTTGTCCTCATAGACCCCGCGGCTGGCCCGGTCGCTCAGCGTGATCACATGTATTTGCAGAATGCGCCCCGCATGGACCACCACATCGCCCGGCTTGATTTTTCCCGGCCGTATCACTCTGCAGAACAGCCCTTCTGTCGGCATCACGCACCGGCCCACCTGCTGAAAAATGGCGCAGCCCCCGCCGTGGCACAACTTCCCTACCTGGGTCAGCTCCAACTCCACCGGGGCATCGCCGGAAAAAATAAACCGGTCCAGTATCCCGCAACGGGCCAGGTCCAGCCCCTCCCTCGTGATATTCTCCGCAAACTCACCCGGCTTGAACTCCCGCTGATGTTCCCGCGAAAACCGCTCAATGCTTTCCACGCCCAGCAGGCTCACCTGACGGTGCCAGTACCCCGCATGCGCATCTCCCACAACACCAATCTCCCCCACCGTGATATCCGGAACGGGCGTCTTGCTCTGCCCTGTTTCGGCGGACACGTTGACCGAAACCACTTTCCCGCGTGTTTCATCGCCAGGCTTCATCTTCAACCTCGTGGAAGCGGCGTCCACGCCGCGTTACGTTCAGCAGAATCAAACCGGTTCCTTCCTCTTTTCCACCAGATGGATTTCTCCGATGCACATGCTCTTGTCGACCGCCTTACACATGTCGTAGATTGTCAGCAGCGCCACGGCGACGGCCGTCAGCGCTTCCATTTCCACACCCGTCGGGCCGACACACGTCACCTCACTCTCGACCCGCACGCTCGTACTCTCCAACACCGCCCGGACATGCGCCGCACCCAACGGGATGTTGTGGCACAGCGGAATCAACTCAGACGTACGTTTCGCCGCTTGAATCCCCGCCAGTTCCGCCACCGTCAGCACATCTCCCTTCTTGATGAGATTCTGCCCAATCAGTTCAGCGGTTGCGGCCGCAAGCGTGATCCGGCCTTCCGCCCGGGCCGTTCGGCGTTGATCCGGTTTGCCCGAAACTTCGACCATCCGCGCCCGCCCTTGGGCGTCAATGTGGCTCAATGGTTTCTCTGCCATGTTCTAACCCCCGATACTATAAAACTGCGCCGTACTGGACCGGCCCGATTCCGGCTTGCCTTCGACCGCTTTGCGCAACGCCTCCCGCGGGCCCAGTTGACGCACGTTGAATGAGGCGTCACTGAATAAACAAGGACGGACCCACCCGTCGCACGTCAACCGGATCCGGTTACAGCGCGCGCAGTCGCCGCCGTTCCCGCCCAACACCGTCGAAAACGTCCCGCGCTCGAGGTTCATCCTCCGGATAAAACGGACTTCCAGCCCGTGACGTTCGGCAAATCCCGCCACGGCACGGGCGTCGGGCTCGGCCGGCGATTGGCTTATCACGCAGTTGATTTTGATCGGCCAGAACCCGGCGGCCTTGGCGGCCATGATGCCGTTTACAACGTTGCGGATATCGCCGCCGCGCGTCATCCGCGAATACGTTTCGGCATCCACGGCGTCCAGGCTGATGTTGACGCGCCGAATTCCCGCTTCTGCCAGCGGTTGCGCGAACTCCGCCAGCCGCGTCCCGAGCATTTCAACCAGCGTTACTATCCCGCGGCGAACCAACGGCTCCCCGCCCGTGATCCTCACCTTGGTAATGCCGCACTGCACCGCGTGCCGCGTGAACTCCTCTATCTCCTCAAACGAGAGCACGTCTTCGTGCCGGATCAGAGGCACCCCGTGTTCAGGCATGCAATAGATACACCGCAGATCGCATTTGTCGGTGACCGAAATCCGCAGATAGTCGATCTGACGGTTAAATCGATCGTACATGGACAATCTCGCCTTCCTTCAGTTCCGCCAGCCCTGCCGGCATCACCACAAATCCCGTCGCCTCGCTCAATGCATTCACGTGTGCCGAACCATGAAATTCGCACGCACGCGCACCACGGCCGTCGGTTCTTACCGGTATCCACGTTTCCCTGTCGCACTTCCTGGGGCGGATGGCTTCTGCAAGAGGCACGACTTGGTACGCCGGCTGATAGTCGTGCCCCATCAGCCGGTACAGGAACGGTTTGATCAGGATCTCGAACTGAATAAACGTCGACACCGGGTTCCCGGGCAAACCGAAGCACCAATGTGTGGGAGAAACAGCGAACGTGGTCGGTTTGCCCGGCTTAACGGCTACCGAGTCAAACAATATTTTGAACCCGTTGGCCTGCATCACCTCCGGGACCAGATCGTAATCGCCCATCGATACGCCGCCCGACATCACAATCACGTCGTTGGCCGACATGGCCCGTTTCATGGCCGCATCGATTTCGACTTCCGTGTCCCGCGCTATGCCGTAATACGTGGCGGCGGCGCCCGCCCGCACCGCTTGCGCCCAGATCTGATAGCTGTTGCTGGTCCGAATTTGACACGGGCCCGGGCGCACCTCGGGCTCCACCAACTCGTCACCCGTCGCCACTATGCCCAGCCGCGGCCGTTTAAATACGCGCGGCGACACCCGGCCCACCGTCGCCAGCACCGCAAT
>JAPLKX010000110.1 GCA_026387845.1 Candidatus Hydrogenedentota bacterium
AACGAGCCACGGGCAGGCAAAAGTATATTGCCAAATTCTTGAGTGCCCTCAGTTTCACATGAAATGATGTTCTGCCCCGGGCCAACCCGAGCATCTATTAAGGCCTTCCTGACAATATAATCGTCGTCGATTGTCAGCGTCGCAGTGGTTTTATCTTGCTGCCATAGTTTCATGGTCGCGCGGACTTCCCAGCCGGTATTTGTCCTGGTGACGGAGGTGATGTTCGTGATTCGTTTGCCAAAACCCCAGCCATGGGCAAACTCACACTGCATTTTGTCTTCGTGAACGGTGTCGATTATGTGTCGGGGGTTAATTTCCATTAGGTTTGTATTGCCTTGAAGAGATGTCGGCCCGGTAAGGCCCGAATACATGCGTTGTATACCCTTGGCGTTACTTTGCTTCACAGTATCGGATATCAGGGTCTGAACATCAGCCAACGCAGGATTCTTGTTAGTATTGGGATCCAGTGCCTGGAGCAACGTCGCCTCATCGCGCCGCACAACAAGTTGATCGTATGAAGTGACGTCTACTTCGACACGCTTATACGGCGGGCTGCCCGGCCTGAGAGCAAAAGTAGGCAGTGAGTTGTCTACAACCTTTTTATAGGTCCGGACGAAGTGAAGGTTAATGTTGTCGAATTGCGCGTCGCGTGCACGAAGAGTCTGGAGCAGAGAATCGGCCTCTGAGCCATGAGCGACAAACGCTGCGGCGAGGCTGATAATAAAGCAAAAACAGATAACTACATACCTATGCATACACCACTCCCTTCTATTACGCTTGGCAACTGCGTTGCCCCCAGACGCTATCTTGAGCAAACAGCCACAGCCTGGGCACGAACTGGCCTACCACGTCTTTGCCGCACAACAAGCCAAAAGAGTTGAAAAACTTTCTAATTCACCCGGCAAACTCTGGAAAAGTAGGGACAGTAACCACTTTTACCCACACCAAAACCTGTTCGAAGTAATCCTCCGGTGGCGGAGATGCTGAGTTTCCCTCTACACTGCCGAAAGCTCCGCGTCCATCTCCTCGTCTTCGTAGCGGGCGCGTTGTGGGGTTCCGACGGTGGGGCGGGGCATCTTGAAGTCGGCCGCCACCATGCGTTCGCGGTAGCGGTCGAGGAAATAGGCGATGGTTTCGACGCGCAGTTTGATCGTTCCCGCGGGCCGGTTCTCGTCGATATCTTTGAAGTAGAAAAACGGCCTGCCCGAGCACTCGAAAATCTCTTCGATCACGGCGTAGGTGGGCGCGTCGTGGCCGCATTTGAAGTTGGACAGTTCGAGTCCGACGAGGTGCGGGTGGCGCGCGACGAATTTCGCCGCCCACAGTTTCCGCGAACTGTTCTCGGCAAACGTGTTTTTCCACACGTCGTCGATGCTGAACGGCGAACTGATGCCGCCCGCGGCCACTTCCGCGCCAAACAACGGCTGGATGATGTCGTCTTCAAGCGGCAGTGCATCGTGGGTGAGGATGGGGTAGCCGCGCTTCTGGAACTGTTCGAGGATTCCCTGGTTGATGCCGGGGTCGTTGTGGTACGGGCGTGCGAGCACGACGATTGCAAGGCGTTTTTCCCGCTGGACGGTTTCGAGGGCAAGGCGCGCCTCGTTCCGGCGCGCCTGCTGGTAGCGGCGCAATGCTGTTAGGCCCTGATCGACGGCGCGCACCGACTCCGCCTCGCTCAGGCCGAGTTCGTCCGCCCAGTCTTCATACAT
>JAPLKX010000128.1 GCA_026387845.1 Candidatus Hydrogenedentota bacterium
CGGTGGCCTCGGGGCCTCCCTTCTCCTCCTCACTGCCGTTGGCTGGTGGTCTGCGCGTTTTTTGCGCAGGCCACGGCCAACCACTTTGAGCGCCGTTCCGGCGCTGGACTTCACCGAACTTCAGTCGATGCTTCATCGCATCCGCCAATACCGTCTTGACGGGAAGTTTTACGAGTATTACCAGGGCCTGTCGCGTGTAAGTGACGTTTTGGGCGACGGGCGTCTGTCGTCGAGCTTGGCGGGCCGAGCGCAACGGGCGGGGTATGCCGGAGCGCGGCCTTCAGACGACGAACTGGATGGAGATTTTCGTGATGTGGAACGGGCACTTTTCAAGCGCAAGGAGGAATTGACGGCATGACACCCTCAGTCGAGGCGATACGGCGGCAGGTGGAAGAGCAGTCGAATTTTGTGACGCGGCTGCGCGCGGAGATCGGCCGGATCATCGTGGGCCAGCAGTATATGGTGGACCGGCTCTTGCTGGGCCTGCTGGCGAATGGGCATGTGCTGGTGGAAGGGGTGCCGGGCCTGGCGAAGACGACGGCGGTGAAGACGCTGGCGAAGTCGATGCAGTGCCATTTTTCGCGCATCCAGTTTACGCCGGACCTGCTTCCGGCGGACCTGATCGGGACGCTGGTGTACAACCCGAAGGATGGCGGGTTCACCACGAAGAAAGGTCCGATTTTCGGCAACATCATCCTGGCGGACGAAATCAATCGGGCCCCGGCAAAGGTTCAGAGCGCGCTGCTCGAGGCGATGCAGGAACGGCAGGTGACCATCGGCGAATCGACATTCCCGATCGAGGAACCGTTCATGGTGATGGCTACGCAAAACCCGATCGAGCAGGAGGGTACGTATCCGCTTCCGGAGGCGCAGGTGGACCGGTTCATGCTGAAGCTGCGGGTGAATTATCCGACGCGGGACGAAGAGCGGGAGATCATGGACCGGATCAACGTGCTGCACGAGACGCAGGCGAAACCGGTGGTGACCAAACAGGAGATTCTCGATGCCAGAGAGGTGGTCAACGCGATTTACGTCGACAACAAAGCGAAGAATTACATTGTCGACTTGGTTCAGGCGACGCGGAACCCGGCTGGGTTCGGTCTGAACATGAAACACCTGATCGAGTACGGCGCGTCGCCGCGGGCGACGATTTACTTGCAGCAGGCGGCGAAGGCGCAGGCGTTCTTGCAGGGCGAGGGGAACGTTTTCCCGAACGACGTGAAACAGGTGGCGATGGACGTGCTTCGCCACCGAGTCATCGTGACGTATGAAGCAGAAGCGGAAAATATGACCAGCGAGGATATCATCCGCAAGATCCTCGATACTGTCCCCGTTCCCTGACCAGGCGAAAGACCGAACCGATGACCACCAGGGCCAATAAATCCAACAGCCTTCCCAAGCGGGTGCGGCGCGCCGTGAGCGTTTTCTGGGGTGCGGGATCAGATAAACGGTCGAGCGGGAGCTCGACCCCACCGAGCGGGAGCCCGACCCCACCGACCTCACCTACCCAAGAAAGCGCGGGAATTCCGCAGGAGGTGATGCGTCAGATCCGGCGCATCCAAATCCGCACGAGCCACATGGTGAACGACCTCCTGGCGGGTCAGTACGAGAGCGTGTTCAAAGGCCAGGGGATGGAATTCAAGGAGGTGCGGGAGTACGTTCCGGGTGACGACGTGCGAATGATCGACTGGAACGTGACGGCGCGGACGAACGTGCCGCACGTGAAGCTGCTGGCGGAAGAGCGCGAGTTGACGGTGATGCTGTTGGTGGACGCGAGCGGATCGGGGCGGTTTGGCAGCGTGAGCCGGTTCAAGAATGATCTGGCGGCGGAACTTTGCGCGGTGCTGGCGTTTTCGGCGATCAAAAATAACGACAAGGTGGGCCTGATCATTTTTGCGGACGACATCGAGTTGTACATCCCGCCGAGCAAAGGGCGGCGCCACGTGCTTCGCGTGATCCGGGAGGTGCTTTATTTCAAGGCGAAAGGGCGCGGGTCGAACATCCCGGGTGCATTACATTTTTTGAACGGGGTGACGAAGCGGCGGGCGGTGTCGTTTTTGGTGTCGGATTTCATGGCGGAGGGTTACGAGACGGCGTTGCGCGTTGCGAACCGGCGTCACGATGTGATTGCGGTGACGGTGACGGACCCGCGGGAGGAGGTGCTGGAGAACGTGGGGCTGGTAGCGGTGGTGGATGCGGAAACCGGGCGCGAGGCGCTGGTGAATACGGGCGATGAGACGGTGCGGGCGCGGTATGCGCGGGAGGGGCTTGAACGTGCCAAGACGCGGGACAAGATTCTTCAGCGGACGCGGGTGGATGCGATCAACGTGCGCACCGACCAGCCGTATATAGCGGAAATCTACCGGTTTTTCCGGATGCGGGAGAGGCGGTATGCGTAAGGATGAGTGGACAAAGTGGACATTGTGGACACAGTGGACGTTGTGGACAGGGTGGTTGCGACAGGTTGATCTGAAAAAACGGGACACCTCCCACAACTGCCGGGAGGCGTCCCAGACGGGGGTGTCCCTATGTCGGGTTTTTGGTTGCGGCCTTGGCAGCGCTGTGGACATTGTTGACACAGTGGACATTGTGGACAGGGTGGTTGCGACAGGTGATCTGAAGAGGTGCTGGTGCAATGAGTGAGGAGACGCCGAATCGGTTGCAGGAGTTTCGGTCGCAGTATGGGCCGGCACGGAAACGGGGCGTGTTGCCGTACGCGCAACTGGTGTTGACGGCGGCGGGGTTTGTGTTGATCGCGCTGCTGGTGTTGAGCGGGCTGAACCGGCAGACGGGGCCGACACCGGGCGGCGGGGGCATGTCGTTGGACGAGCAGCGGCGTTATGCGGCGTACCTGGAGGGAAAGAGCGAGCCGATGGCGGCGGTGCGCGCGTATGAGGCGTACATGGATACGGCGGCACTGAGCCCGCAGGAACGTGCGAAGGTGGCGTATTCGGCGGCGAAACTGTCGATCGATGCGGAACGTTATGATGAGGCGCTGCCGTATCTTTATCAGGCGGAGTTTTTGGACCCGGAGTCGAGCCTCAAGGACGAGATCAACAAGAAGGTAGTTCTTTGCCTGGACAAGCTTGGGCGGGGGGCAGATTTGCGTCACGAGTTGCGGAAACGGACGGATATTAAGCGGACGGCGGCGGATGTCGAGGCCGGGGAAACCGTGCTGGCGGAATTTGCGGGCGAGGTGTTGACGGACAAGGACCTCGAAAAGGAGGTCGAGAAACTGCCGCCGGCGGCACGTGATTCGGTGGCGGCGCCGGAGAAACAGGCGGAGATGGTGAAGATGCTGGTTGCGCAGCGGCTTTTGCTGGACAAGGCGCGGCGGCTCGAGTTGGACAAGGACCCGGAGATCCAGGACCAGCTTGTCAAGCAGCTCGATGCGATGATCGTGCAGAAACTGATCGAGGACGAGGTGCGCAAGAACGTCCAGGTGACACCGGAAGACGTGGAGCGATTTTACAAGGCGGAGCCGGCGAAGTTTACGGACCCGGCGACGGCGGAGGTCCAGGTTGCGGATGCGGAGAGTGAAGAGGGGGCGAAGGCGATCACGGAGTTTAAGGCGGACGCGGTGACGGTACGTCAGGGCGTGCCGGTGGCGGGCGCTCCGCGCGAACTGGACGCGGCGTGTGTTTTTACGGCGGAGCCCGGTGCGGTGGCGGGTCCTGTGCAGTGCGGTGAGCGTTGGTACGTGTTCAAGGTCAAGAGCAAAACGGCGGAGAAACTGCGGCCGTTTGAAGAAGTGAAAGAGGCGGCGACGCGGATGCTCGAGATGCAGAAGGAACAGGAGCAGTTCAAGGCGTTGATCGAACAGACGCTGGAGGCGCGCGACGTGAAGCTCCATCTCGACCGGCTGCAAAAGGCGCCCGAGACAAAATGACGACGTGGCTTGGCATAGCATTGCTGGCCTGCGCGTCGGCGGCGGCGTCGGCCCCGGCCGGGGCGGACGCGACGGTGGAGGTGCGCACGCAACTCGTGCCGCCGGTGATCCCGTATCACCGTCATGCGGAGTACTCGATTGTAGTCGAGGCGCCGGCAGACGTTGAGGTGAAATTGCCGGACATGCTGGAGAAGACGGGCGGTGTGCCGGTGGCGGACGTCCGGCGGGACACGAAGAAACTGGGCAAGAATCGTGTGCGGATTACGGAAACCTATGTGCTGGACCCGATTTTCACAGGCAAATATGCGATCAAGCCGGTCGAGGTGACGTGGGGCGAGAACGAGGGCGTTGTTGTAGCGAGCCCGGGGCTTGCGGTGCGCGACCTGACCGAAGCCGAGAAGGCGGAGGCGGAAAAATTCGCGGATAACGCGGGTCCGGCGAGCGCGCCGGGACTGGTTAAACAGTATTGGCGGTGGATAGCGATTGCGGCGGCGGTGGCAGCGGCGCTGGCGGCGGCAGTGGCGTGGGCGGTGTGGCTGCGGAAACGGGCGGAGCAACTTGCGCCGCCCCCTCCGGCGTGGGAAGTGGCGTACAGAAGGCTTAGGGAACTCGATGAGCGCCATTTGGCGGAAGCGGGCCGGTACGAGCCGTACTATGTCGACCTGTCGGCGATTTTGCGTTACTACATCGAGGACCGGTTTCATTTGCGGGCGCCGGAGCAGACGACGCAGGAGTTTTTGGCGGCGTCATCGACGAGCGGGTTGTTTTCGAGCGATCACGAGCAACTGCTTTCGGACTTATTGAAGCACAGCGATCGGGTGAAGTTTGCGCAGTACGTGCCGTCGGTGCCGGAGATGGAGCGGTCGTTTGCGTCGGTGTTGCAGTTTGTGGATGAGACGGTTCCGAAGCCGCAGGAGCAGCCGGGAGAAGCGGCGGAGGCTGCCGCATGAAGCTGCCGTCGGGATTTGCATACACGTCGCTGATGACCCCGTGGGCGCTGGTGCTGCTGGTGGCGGTACTTGCGGTGCTTGTAGCGGAGTTGACGGCGAAGGCGCCGGGCGTCGTGACGATCTCGACCGGGGAGACGCTTCGCAGGATTGGCGGGCGCGGCCGTTATATGCGGCGGCTGCCGGCGTTATTGCGGGCGTGCGGGCTTTCGCTGCTGGTGATCGCGCTGGCGCGGCCCATCATGGGTTACACGGTAAGGAAAGATCGGGCGAACGTGACGGACATTATATTGTGCGTGGACGTGTCGCGCAGCATGATGGCGCTGGATTTTATTGCGAACGGGCAGCGGCTCGACCGGCTGACGGTGACGAAGGCGGCG
>JAPLKX010000563.1 GCA_026387845.1 Candidatus Hydrogenedentota bacterium
TTGGGCGATTTTGCCACGGGCGCCTACGACCTGAAGCTCGATGCAAAAAAGGGGACGGTCATCCTGAGCCGGGAGGGGATGATCCGGCACGGCCGGGCCGGTTTTCCGGCCACGGTACGCAAAACCATCACGGTTCAGCCGCGTGCAACCTTCTTCGAGATACGGTATGATGTAGCCTTCCATGGTTCGGAACAGGTGAAATGCCTGTTTGGAGTGGAATTTGCCGTGAACCTGCTCAGCGGGTCCTCGTTTGACCGGTACTACAGGTCGGATGACGCCGATCTCCACTATGCGCGGCTCGGCGAGATGGGCTGTGATGAAAGCCTTTCGCACATCGCGCTTCGCGACGACTGGCAGCACCTGGAGTGCGGGTTCCGGTTCAGCGAGCCCGCGTTCCGCGTATACCGGTTCGGTTTGGAGACCGTCAGCCAGTCCGAGGGCGGCCAGGAAAGGGTATACCAGGGCAGCGTCGTGGTGCCATGCTGGGAAGTGGAGCTAACGCCGGGCGGAACGTTTTCGCGGACAATTATGGCTGAGGCCGAAGTGGCCGGCGTGTAGTTGATAAATGTTACAATTTATGGAGGTTCCGTGGTGGGAATCCGCTTACGCGGGCGCCCCCGCTTCAGCGGACTACCCCGCTCGGGCAGGCAGGGCCGGCGTTGGCGCGCGTTCAGCAGGAGGCGTAGTAACTGGCCAGATGGATGAGTTGAGTGAAGAGATGATGATAGTCAATCCGTTGGGCATGCATGCGCGCCCGGCGGCCAAGCTGGTGGAGGCGGTGTTGCCGTTTGCAAGCGAGGTTTATCTGAGAATGAATGGTCACTTGCCCGTGAATGCAAAGAGCATCATGGGCCTGTTGACGTTGGCGGCGGCGCAGGGCAGCCGGGTCACGGTTATTTGCAAGGGCCCGGACGCCCGCGAGGCGCTCGAAGCGGTGCGCGCGCTGATCGCTTCTGGATTTGGAGAATAGTCTTGGAGATAGCATTACGGGGCATAGGCGTATCGCCGGGGATTGCGATAGGGCCTGTGTTGCCGTTCGACGTACATACGTTTGAGATCCCGAAGTACCGGATTTCCGACTCCGCCGAGGAGCTTCAGCGGCTCGACACGGCGGTGGCGGGGGTGCGCTGCGACCTTGAGCGGCTCCACCAGCAAACCGCCGACTCCCTGGGCAAAGACCACGCCGATATTTTCAAGGTCCACCTCATGCTGCTGGACGACGTCACGATTCGCGAGGATATCGAAAGCCGGCTTAGCCAGGAAGGGTTCAATATCGAATACCTGCTCGACGACCTCCTGACCACCTACGCCAAAACCATGCGCACAGTTTCCGACGCGAGGTTCCGCGAAAGGACCAACGACCTGCTCGACGTCGGGAAACGCATCCTCGGGAAGCTGCTGAACACCGAGTTAGCCAGCCTCGAGAAAATTGAGCACCCCAGCGTGGTCGTCGCCTACGACCTCTCGCCAAGCGAAACGGCCAACATCGACGTCAAGAACGCGCTTGGCATCGCCACGGACATCGGCGGCCCTACCTCGCACACGGCAATCCTGGCGCGCGCGTTGGAAATCCCGGCCGTGGTCGGCCTCCGATACGCCTGCGCGCACGTGAAGCCCGGCGATATGGCGATCATCGACGGGACGAACGGCTACGTGTTTATCCGGCCGGATGCCTCCACATTGGCGGAGTTTACCGAGCAGAAGGGAAAGGTCGAACGGAAACGGCGCGAACTGCTCGAGGCGGAAGAAGCGGTTGTATGCAAGACGCTGGACGGCTATGAGTTTCCGCTGATGGCGAACATCGAGCTGCCGGTCGAGGTCACCCACAGCCTGAAGGTCAGAGTCCAGGGCGTCGGCCTCTACCGGACCGAATACCTGTTTTTGAACCGGACCAACCTCCCCTCGGAGCAGGAGCAGTTCCAGGCATACGCGCAGGTAGCCGCGGTGCTCAAACCACGCCCCGTAACGCTGCGGACGCTCGACATCGGCGGCGATAAGCTGGTGTCCCACCTGCAACTGACGGTGGAGACCAACCCGCAGTTGGGCTGGCGGGCGATCCGCTTTTGCCTCGAGCGGCCGGACATATTCAAGGCGCAGCTCCGCGCGATGTTCCGCGCGAGTGTGTATGGGAACGTCCAGATCATGTTTCCGCTGATAAGCGGGCTCGAGGAGATGCGGCAGGTCAAGCACGTGGTGGACGAGGTACGGGCGGATTTGGCGCGGCGCGGCGTGGCGTTTGACCAGGGCGTGAAGATTGGCACGATGATCGAAGTGCCGTCGGCCGTGGTCATCTCCGACCTGCTGGCCAAGGAATGCGATTTCTTCAGCATCGGCACCAACGACCTCATCCAATATTCGCTGGCCGTGGACCGGGTGAACGAGAAAATAGCACACATGTATGAGCCGGCCCACCCGGCCATCCTGCGAATGATCCAGAAAACGGTCAAATCGGCCAAGGCGGCCGGCATCCCGTGCAGCCTCTGCGGCGAGATGGCGGGCGACCCGCTGTTCACGGAACTGCTGCTGGGACTTGGTGTGGACTCGCTGAGCATGTCGGCGGTGGCGATCCCGGCGGTACACGCGGAGATTGCCAACACCCGGATGTCATCCGCCCGCGCCTTCGCGCGAAACGTGCTGGCCGCGAAAACCGCCACCGACGTTCGGGGGCTGCTCCAGACACGGTTTCAGCGGAAGGGCGCGCTCGAGCGCTACCTGTCGCAGTTGAAACAAAGCCGCCACGAGCAAGGGGAGTGAGGGGCCGGTGCCGAGGCGAATCTCGATTTTAGGCTCGACCGGCTCGATCGGCCGCAGCGCACTCGATGTGGTGCGCCATTATCCGGGTGAGTTTGAAGTGGCGGTACTTGCCGCCCACTCGAATGTCGACGCGCTGTCCAGGCAAGTGGCCGAGTTCCAGCCGAAGCTCGTGGCGGTGAGCGACCCCGCCGCGGCGGCCGAGTTTACCCGGCGCCACCCGGGCCTGCCGGTCCTCAGCGGGCCGGGCGGCCTCGATCAAGCCGCTGCGGAGCCGGTGGACACGGTACTTTGCGGCGTGGTGGGCGCGGCGGGGTTGCGCCCCCTGCTGGCCGCCATCGACTCGGGCAACCGGATCGCCCTGGCCAACAAAGAATCGATGGTGATGGCGGGCAAGCTCGTGATGGAGCGGGCCCGGCAAAAGAACGTCCCTATCCTGCCGGTTGACAGCGAACACAACGCCATTTTCCAGTGCCTTCAGGGCAACAACGTCCGCGACGTCCACTGCCTGCACATTACCGCGTCGGGCGGCGCCTTTTACGGCAGGCCCCGCGAGTCCCTCGAGCATGTGACGCCGCACGAGGCGCTCCAGCACCCCACTTGGGATATGGGCGCCAAGATCACGATCGATTCGGCGACGCTGATGAACAAAGGGCTCGAGGTGATCGAGGCGATGTGGCTGTTCGGGCTGCCCCTGTCGAAGATCCGGGTGCTGATTCACCCGCAAAGCGTTGTCCACAGCCTGGTTGAGTTCACCGATGGGAGTATTCTGGCCCAGCTTGGTGTTACCGATATGCGATTTCCTATCTTATTCGCACTGACATGGCCGGAGCGTGTACAATCGCCTATGGCTCGGCTGGATTTGGCGGCGTTGCGCGAGTTGACGTTCGCAGCGCCCGACTTTCGGCAGTTCCCGTGCCTGTCGCTCGCTTTAGAGGCGGCCAAACGGGGGGGAACGGCCCCGGCCATACTCAACGCCGCAAACGAAGAGGCGGTTTCTGCGTTTTGCCGCGGAACCATACAATTCCTTCAGATCGAGCAGGTGGTTCGCGGGGTGCTCGAGGGCAGCCCCGTCGACGAAGTCACTTCGCTCGAGGTGGTCGAGCGGGCAGATGCCGACACCCGCCGGAAAGCGGCCGCATTTATGGAAGGCTTGAATTGATCCAGAGTTTTCATACGTTACATGACACCATCGAAAGGATCCGGGGCCGCAGACCATTGAATTGCCGCATCGCGGAAAGATAGGTAGACCATGTTAGTTGATGTTGTCGTGTTTTTGCTCGTACTGGGCGTGCTGGTGTTTTTTCACGAGCTGGGCCATATCATTGCCGCAAAAGCCTGCGGCATTTACGTCGACCGGTTCAGCCTCGGCATGCCGCCGCGGCTGGCCGGGGTGAGGCTGGGGGAGACCGATTACTGTGTGGGGGCGTTGCCGTTTGGCGGCTACGTCAAGATGGCCGGCCAGGAAGACGCCCCACTGTCCGACGAAGAGCGTGAGGCCGCCTACGGCCAAGTCCCGCCGGAACGGTGGTTCAACGAAAAGCCCGTATGGCAACGGTTCATCGTCATTCTTGCCGGCCCTGCCATGAACTTTGTCCTGGCCATCCTGCTGTACGGGATCGTGGCGGCCGTCGGCGCCAAGGTGCCGGAAACCGAGGTCGACACGCGGATCGGGCCCGTCATTACGAACTCCCCGGCCGCAAACGCACCCATGTACAAGGCGCCGGGACCGGGGCAGCCCGCCGATTTCTCGCGGCCGCCCGATACGACCGGCTGGAAAACGGGCGACCGCATACTGACTATCAACGGGAACCGGATCCGCAACATCGTCGACGTGGCTATCGATGCCGTGCTCGGCGCCGGCGAAACCCTCACGGTGGTGCTGGAACGGCCCGAGCGCGACGGGACGTTCACCCGCTACGTGTCGCCCGTCGAGCCCACCCAACTCCGAGACACCGACCGCCTCGCGCGGTTTGGAGTGGCGCCGTTCGACACCGTCCTCATCGAGGGCATCACCGAAGGAAGCCCCGCGGCAAGGGCCGGCTTGCAGAATGGCGACATCATCACACGGGCCAACGGCGAGGTGATTGACCGCACCGCGTTTATCGAGACCACCGAAAAAACCCCCGAAGGCGATATCCTGACGATCGAAGTCGACCGCAACGGCCAACGGTTTACTCAAACCGTCCAGCCGGAGACGGTGGGGCGGTTCCAGGGGATTGCAGTCGGCATAATCGATCCGGAAGACAAAGGCTTGCCGACCGTGCTCTCCATTACGGACGACTACAGAAAGTCCGGCCTGCTGCGGCCTGGCGACGTGATCGAGCAGGTCGATGGCCAGCCGGCGACAATGACCTTGTTGCGCGATCTCGAGCGAACACGGCCCGGCGGCTCTATCGACGTAAAGGTGCGGCGGCCGCGCGTCATGCTGGGCCTCGTGCGCAACGAGGAGCAGTTTACTGCCCAGCTTCCGGTAGCGCCGGTCCGGGCGATCGGTGTTCAACTGGCGATACGGCGGATGGTGGATCACCGCGTGCCCGTAACGCAGGTGCTCCCGGAGTCGTTCAGGTTGTCGTATCAGGCGCTCGAGCGCACGGTGAAGACCGTCGTGTTGCTGGTGCAGGGCGACCTCAGCCCCAAAGAACTCGGCGGCCCCGTCATGATCTACCAGATCACAACCACGGCCGCGCGCGAAGGGTTCTGGTTGCTGTTCAGTATGACCGCGTTTATCAGCGTGAATCTGTGCGTGTTCAATCTGCTGCCGTTGCCCGTGCTGGACGGCGGATTGCTTGTATACCTGCTGGTCGAGGGCGTGAGGCGAAAACCCCTGAGCCCGAAAGTCCAGGAACGGATGCAACAGGTGGGCCTTCTGCTGATTGTGACTCTGTTCCTGTTCATCACGATCAACGATATCTCGAGGTGGGTCTCCACGTCCTTGAACGGCTCCTGACGTTCAGACGGTTTCCATCTCATACAAGGCGCGGTCTTCCAGCCCACGCCGTCCACACCACAAGCTGCCATCAGCGGGGCGTATCTCCTCAAACCCCCACTGGATTTCCATGAGTTGTTCCTCGTCCGAACCATCGTATTGGACGGCGCGGGCGAGACGACCGC
>JAPLKX010000552.1 GCA_026387845.1 Candidatus Hydrogenedentota bacterium
ACCGCGCCTGATGACGCACCTGGACGAAGTCCTTGCCGGCACAGGCAACCTCGACTACAAAGTTTTTCTGCGTGAGCTCAACAAACTCGAGCCCGACGCGCCCCTCATGCTCGAACATCTGGCCAAAGAAGAGGAGTATGACGCGGCGGCGGCGTACGTCCGGTCCGTCGCGGAAAAAGAAGGGCTGAAGTTCGTGTAGCAGCTTCGGTAGGCCGACTTCTCCGACCGGGCCTTTCCGCTCGTATCAGTCGTATCCGTCCGATCCGTCTGATCTGTCTGAGAGCGGATCAGGCGCAGCGAAGGTTACCGTGAGCCCTATTCGTGACGGAGGGCCTCGACGGGATCCATGTTGGCGGCGCGGAACGCCGGGTAGATGCCGAACAAGACCCCGATCATCGCCGAGATCGAAAACGCGATGAACGGCGACCACGGCGTGATGATGGTAACCATATTGGCAAAACGCGCGATCGCGAACGGTATCGCCACACCCAGCAGCACGCCCACCAGCCCGCCGCTGCACGACAGGATCACCGTCTCGATCAAGAACTGAATGATGATGTCGTGGCGCCGCGCGCCGAGCGCCCGCCTTATGCCGATCTCGCGGGTGCGTTCCGTGACGGTGGCCAGCATGATGTTCATGATGCCGATCCCGCCCACCAGAAGTGAGATGGCGGCAATCGATCCCAGCACGACGTTGAAAATCTGCTTGGTTCGTTCGGCTTGGCGCAACAACTCGAGCGGCACCACGATCTCGAAATCTTTTTTCTTCCGCTCGCGCTGGAGTATTTCGGTGATGATGGCGGCGATGTCCAGCACTTCTTCCTGTTTGTCAACGCGCACGATCGCCTCGTGCAACTCGACTTTCTCCGCCTCAAAACTGCCGCTGCGCCGTTTCACCAGCGTCTCGCCGAACCGGTGCTTGGCCGCCGTCAGCGGGATGTACATCCTGTGGCTGGCGCCGGCGGCGGCGGAGGTTTCGTTGCCGTTTTCCGTCGGTTCCACGGGATTGGCCGTGGCGGTTGCGGCCTCGGCCTGAATGACGCCTATGACTCGGTAGTACGCGCCGCCCACGCGAACCGTATTGCCGACCGGCGGGTCCATCGGGAAAAGTTCGGCCGCCATGGATTCGCCCAGCACGCACACGTTCGAGATGTTGTTCATTTCTTCCGTGGTAAAGAACCGCCCCTGGATCACGTTGAGCTTGCGCATCTCCGAGTACCACGGAATAGTGCCCACGATGTCGCAGTCGACACGCCGCGCGATGTGCCATACGTACTGGCGGATGATCCTGCCCGGGACGACCACCGTCACGCCCGGAATCGTAGCCCGGATCTCATCGAGGTCGTCGTACGTCAGCCCATAATCGATCGAATACGTCCGCCGCGCCGAGGTCCCTTCATCGTCCGGCGGTTTGATGCTCTTTAAGATGATGTTGTTGCTGCCCAGCCGGCGGATCTGTTCCTGCGCCTCATGGCTTGCACCTTCGCCCACCGCCAGCATCGCAATTACGGAACACACGCCAAAAACAATGCCGAGCACTGTGAGCAGCGACCTCAGCCGGTGCATCCAAAGGCTGCGGAAACCCAGCCGCACCGTCCGTTTCACGTAGGAGTACGTCAGGCGCGGCGGCGCCGCAAACACGTGGAAATCCGCCCTAGTTCCAGACATCGCTCACCACCTGGCCATCCCGCAGCCGGATCACGCGCATGGTCCGCGCGGCGATCTCCTCGTCGTGCGTCACTATGATGAATGTTTTGCCCTGCTTGTTGAGCTCGTCGAAAATCTCGAGGATTTCCTGGCCCGAACCACTGTCCAGGTTGCCGGTGGGTTCGTCGGCGAGGATCACCAGCGGGTCGTTCACCAGCGCCCGCGCGATCGCCACCCGCTGTTGCTGGCCGCCCGAAAGTTCATAAGGCCGGTGGTGCAGCCGATCTGCCAGCCCAACCCGTTCCGCCATCACCTCCGACCTCGCCAGCGTCTCATCATCGCTCTTGCCCTGATAGTAGAGCGGGATTCCGATGTTTTCGATAACGGTCAGTTGCGGGACCAGGTTGTATGATTGGAACACAAAACCCAGCCGCGCGCCCCGTATGCCCGAAAGCGCGTCGTCGTTCAGTTGCGAAAGGTCGTAGCCGCCCAGCAGATACTTGCCCGACGTCGGCCGGTCCAGGCAGCCCAGCAGGTTCAGCAACGTCGACTTTCCGCAGCCCGATGGGCCCATGACGGTCACGTACTCGCCCTGCTTGAACTGGAGGTCCACGCCGCGCAGCGCCTGCACCTGCACCGCGCCCATCGCGTATGTCTTCGTCAGGGCCTCCAGCTCTATTACGGGCAACTCTGCCATGCCCTGCTCCTACTAGGCTGCCGGCGCGGCCGCGGCAGGCACTGCGGCGGGTTCGGCGGGTTTTTTCTCGACGGCCGGCGTTTTTTTCTGGTCTTCCTTCTTCTTGCCCTGCGCGTCTTCGGGCGTAACGGGCGCGCGAAGCAGCACGACTTCGCCTTCGCTCAGGCCTTTCTTGATCTCGATGAACTCGTTGTTGAATTCGCCGACTTCGACGACTCGTTTCTCCGTCCCTGCGAGCCGGCTCGCGTAACACACCCGCTTCCCTTCGCTCGAACTCACCGCCTGGATCGGCACGTACACGACGTCCGGAAGCTCCTTCACATGGACTTCAACCTGGGCGCTCATCCCCGGCTTCAGCCACGGGTACCACCCTTCGATGCTGACCTTCGTCTCGTACACCTTCAAGTCGGGATTGAGCCAGCGGTTCTCGGAATCCGGCAACACGCCCACCTTCATCACCTTGCCTGTCAGCACATCGTCTTGATAGGCGTCCACGCGGATCGTGGCGGTCTGATCGCGTTGTATGTTCTTGATGACCGACTCGTGAATATTGACCTTCGCGCCCATCTGGCTCATGTCGGGGATCGTGATGATCTTCTGCTGCTCATGAACCATGGCGCCTTCCTGCACCCGGTCTTCGCCCCGCCAGCTTTCCTGATTGGCATACACGACCAGGCCCGGCCGCTCCGCCTTAATCTTGCACTTCTGGATCTGTTGCTGCAACTCGCCGCGCCGCTTCGATTGCAGCGCGAACCGGGCCTGGCTCGATTTCAGCCGGGCTTCCGCCTGCGCCAGTTTCGACAAGGCCGTTCTCTTTGCCCGCTCCAGCTTCCGATAGGACTCCTGGTACGCCGACAACAGCTTCTCCGACTCCTTGGGAAACTCGTAGTTGAGAAACAACTGCCGGCTCGTATCCGCCGATTGCACCCCTATTTCGTTCCGCTGAACCTTGATCCGTTCCGTCTCAAGCTCGTTCTTGGTGACGAACTCCCGTTCCGACAGCCGCTTCGTCCCTTCAAACGTCGTCTTCGCCAAGCCCAGTTCGGCCTGCTGCATCATTAGATCGTCTTCGAGTTTGCGCAGCTTCTGCCCCGCCTCGCCGTCACCCAGCATCTCAATGTTCGCGTACTTGGCGAAATCTATCGTCACATGCGGCTGATGGTTGAGCGTTTCTGCATAACGCGCATTGGCCGAGTTCGCTGAAGAAGTCGCCTCCTTCAGCACAGACGCCGCCATCGCCGAAAAATCCTCCTGGTTCTTTTCCAGCGCCCCGCCCGGTTCCTTCCGGTCTTTCCTCCCCCCTGGTTTCCTCCCACCGTCGGCTTTCGCCTCATCCTTGCTCGCGTCAGAACCTGCGGGCGGCGTCTCCGCGGCAGGCGCCGCCTGCGAAGCAGGCGCGGCCTGGGGAGCCGGCGCGGCCGGTGCAGCAGGCGCGGCCTGGGGAGCAGGCGCGGCCGGTGCAGCAGGGACGGCCTGTGCCGCCACGTCAGTCGATGCCGGCGCATCCGCAGATGCGGGCGCACCTGCCGGCGAGGTCGTGGCTGCCGCATCCGTCGATGCAGGCACGTCGGTTGACGCGGGCGCAACCGCCTGGCCTTCCTGCGGCGCTGCGGCCGGAGGGCTTTCCGCCTTCTTTTCCTCGGGCTTCCCGCTGGTTTCGCCCATCACGCTTTTCAGGACCTCTTCCAGATCGGGCATGGGCGCCGAACTCGCCATGGCTTCTTCTTTGGGCAGTTGTTCGGTGATGCCCTTCGCCGCAACTTTCCCGAGGTATTTCTCGAGATCCATCAGGGCGAACTTGACCTCGAGTTCCGCGGCCGTGATGTCGCTGCGATTCTGATTGATCTGGATGTCGTAGGCCTCGCGGGCTTCGGTGTACGCGGCGAGCGAGTTCTGATACTCCAGTTCTTCCGATATCTGTTTCTCGAGCAGTTCCGTCGCATCCAGTTCGACGAGCACTTTGCCGTTTTCCACGTCCTCGGGCGTCACGCTGTAGCCTTCCTCGACAATGCTGAGGATCTTGGTCTGCCCCTGGACCTCGGACTTAATCTCCTGCGATTCGAGCGCGTCGATGCTGCCGCCTTCCGTGACGTCAATCTTCAACGTGCCCCGCGCAACCGTGAACGTCGTGCCGCTGAGGCCGGTAACCGTCTCGGCCTTCGTGAAGAAGCGCAGCACACCCAATGCCAGCACCGCAACCACCGCCAGCTTTACCACCAGCCGCAACCGGCCTTTCCGCCTCCGCACCAGCGGAATTGAAATGGATTGGGTCTCAGGATTCGCCATCGGTGACCTCCTCCCATTGACCGTTTTCTTTGATAAACAAAATGCCCATGTCGCGCCAGAATTGCAGCCGCGCTATAGTGTGGCCGATCAGCGCGGCCGTCAGGTTGTTCATGCTTTCGTTAAGATCGTTTTGGGCGTCCACCTGGTTTTGCGCGATGACCTGCCCCAGTTCGGCCAGCAATTCCTGCTCTTCAACGCGCCGCTGGTTGAGCTGGACGGTCTGCTGCGCAATCTCATACGCCCGCTTCGCCTGATCCAGTTCGCGCCACGAGTTCCGCACCTCGAGCTTCACATTATCCTCGGCCAACGCCAACTCGCGGACGCTCCGCTCCTGCTCGATGAGGGCGCCCCGGTACTGGTTCCGCTCGCTCTTTCGCTCGAGCGGCAGGTCTGTGTTCAGGCCGGCGTCCCACCGGGCCCGGTTGAAATCAAACTGGCTGAACCGGTTGTTGTCCAGGCTCGAAACCGATCCGTTGACCACAAGGTCCAGCCCCGGTTTCAACTCGTTGGCCGCCACTACCACGCGCCGGCCTGCGTCTTCACGTTGATCCCGTTGCGTGTAGAGGTCCAACCGCGCCGTCATCGCCACTTTGACCGCCTCCTCCGGCGTAATCTGCGGGTGGATGATCCCCCGCTGCGCGAGATCCTGCAGTTCCTTGTCGGCCATGATCACCGGGGCGTCCGTTGAGAGGCCCAGCTCGATCTTGAACGCATCCAGCGACTGCTTGTACCGCCGCACCGAACCAACCCAGTTGTTCTCGCTGCTCAATTCGGCCTGGAGCACCCGGCCCAGTTCCGCCTGTTTCAGCCGGCCTTCTTCAGCAAATGCCCGCTGCCGTTCCGCATTTTTGATAAAACTCTGGTAGGCCTGCCAGTTGTTTTTTGCCACGTCGCGATCCTGTAGCACGCCGTAGTAGCTGGTGCAAATCCGCACCGTGAACTCTTGCCGGAACCGCGTAAACTCCCGAAGCTGGTAAAGCAGGTCCCGTTCCGCCTGGGTCAGCCGTTCCGCGGCCACCTTTCTACCGCCGCCGCGCAGAATCGGCTGCGTAAATGATCCCACCAGCGCGCTGGCATTGTCCACCCGCGGGTCGC
>JAPLKX010000579.1 GCA_026387845.1 Candidatus Hydrogenedentota bacterium
GAGTTCCAGTTGCGCCAGGCTCCGGCACATGTAAGCGTAGATGTGGCCCTGGATGAGGTCGCGGCGGCCGATGACGATGGGCAGGTCCCACTCGGCCAGGGCGCGGTCCTTGAGGCAGAAGTCGGCGTACTTCCGGTCGCCCGTCGCCTGCGAGAGGGCAACCATCGTGCGCTCAAGGCCGGTCACGGCAACATGCGTAGCGATGCCGGTCTTGGCGTCCCAGTTCTTCGGCATCGTGGGCCATCGCTGGAGGATGTAGTCGGCGATCTTGCGGGCGGCCTCCAGCGAGGGCTTCTCGCTGAAGAAGCGGTAATCCGAGAGATGCCCCCACGCGACGTAGTGCATCTCGTGGATGTCCCACATGCCCCACATACGGGCGGCGGGCTGCATCATACCGAGGTATCCGTCGGGCTCCTGGGCCGCGATCGCCTGCTGGACGAGGTGTTTCTTCAGGGCGAGCACCTTTTCGTCGCGGGTGTAGGCGGCAAAGCGGACTGTGGCGTCGATGAGCTTGCCGAGGCCGATGTAGCCGCCCCCCTTGTCCTTCTTCTGGAACGGGGCGAGAAAGTCCTTGTCGGCGTTGAGCACCAGCAGGTTATTGTTGATCATGACGTCGATGCGCCGGCCGATTTCGCCGCCGACCTTCACGTCGGCCGGCTCAAGCGGCGTCATGGCGTCGCCCGCGCGGGCAAGGCCGGCCAGTGCGCCTGACATAATAAGGAGGGCGCCGCCGAGAACACCGAACGTCTTGGGCAGGAGTTGCATGGTTGGCCTCCAAAA
This sequence comes from Candidatus Hydrogenedentota bacterium, assembly GCA_026387845.1. Classification (GTDB taxonomy): domain Bacteria; phylum Hydrogenedentota; class Hydrogenedentia; order Hydrogenedentales; family SLHB01; genus JAPLKX01. The sequence continues at coordinate 781 of JAPLKX010000579.1, forward strand.
CAACGTGTGCGGAGTGCCCGCACAATCAGGCGGTTCAGCCAGCGAAGTCGGTTACCTGCCTAGCAAAAGGCAGACTAGCTTATACACATCCGTTGAAGAGTTGCAGTCAACTATCAGCCCGTTCCCGTGATCCACCTCGCGAACGTTGCGTGCGTTTCCGATGGCATGATCCGTAAGGTTTTTCAGCCGCTGGTAAATCTGCTTGTCGCCTTTCGAATACGGGTTTCCGAACTTCGCTTGCCAGTGCCTCGACACGGCCTCCGCCGCAGCGGCAGCATCAACGAAGGAACGAGAGGTCCTCTCGAAATGCGACAGCAACCAAACCTCGAAACAGGGATTACTGAGTATCAAGGTGATACTGTGCTTCCGTGCCAGAGTGACGGCTTTGCTCAGGTCATCCCGCCGCGCGACATCCTCCACATCAACAACACAGTAGACTTGATCGTAATCGCTCTTGGCCTTTTCCCCTATGGCCAGGTTTACAGCGGCCGACGCGCAGAACCCGATCCCCCTCTTGATTACGGCGTGAAACCGGTCCCTGACTGCCTCCTCGCCGTAGAGGCCACGGAAGTAGTTGGGCTCTGTCTCGCGGCCTTCACCGACAATGAGGATTGCTCTCTTCTTCACCAAGCCCAAAGACCGCCTCACGAGGCGCTCGCGCCGACCGAGTCGGCCCTCCCCGCGATGGTGGCGATTAGGGTTAGTCATGGGGTTTCTAGATCTTCAAGTATAGGCCCGAAGTTTGGCACGGCACCGTAACGCCCAGCGAGATAGTTTCGCTGAAAAGATTCCGTGCTTCGGGGTTTCTGGAAATCATAGAGTGATCTCAGTTGCGAACTGCCGGAGGTGTCCTTCTCCACCAGCCAGATTTGATCGCGCCGGAAAAGGGATGGGTTCATAAGGGTGCTGTCGTGCGTAGTGAAAATGAGTTGGGCGCCTTTTGAGTTCCAGTTCGGGCTCTGGAAAAGCTCAAGCAGTCTGCGGGTCAAGAGCGGGTGCATGCTGCAGTCCAATTCGTCGATCACCACCAGCGCCCCATTATCGACGGCATCAACAAGAGGTCCGGCAATCGCGAAAAAGCGTCTTGTGCCGTTCGACTCGTCTTCCATGTCAAACTGAACGGCAGCCCCTGTGTCGTGTGTGCGGTGGGCCGTATGGATGGTTGGCGCAGAAAACTTTTTATCGTCCATACCCTTTAAGATGCTCTCCGGTATGAGCTTGTGAATCAACTCCAAAGATTCCGAATCTGCCGGCTTTTCTTCCACAGTGAGGCCTTCAATGCTCAAGTCGGCGTCCCTGACCATTCTGACGATCCGCTCGGCAAATGGCTGGCTACCAAGCATCCGCCAGGCCGTTTGCTGAGGCAACCCAATCAGGGGATCCGAGAGTTGGAAAACCCAGACCCGCTTGGCTAAGGCGATGAAGAGGTCGGAAAGCGGCTTGATATTCTGCTCCGCTCCCCTGGAAAGCGCAAGCCCATTCCCCCGCGTTCTCTCTTTGAGAACGGATTCGCCTTCGCGCAAGTTCGCCCCGAACTCCCATTTGTAGTCTTGTGCCGCATCGTCGAAAACTCTGCTGAACCAGAGTTTCCCCGAACCGCCTGTCGATCCTGCCGACAATCGCTCCTCGAAGACACGGCTCTGGCTGGCAGAGAAAGCATAGTCGTATACAAGGTCTCCGACCAAAAGCTTGACGCCGAACCGCGAAGGCTGACGCTCGGTCTGCGACGAAAGACGAAAGGGGATAACTCCGGGAATCTTGTCACCTTCGGTCATCTTGGTGGCGGAGACCCTAACGAAATCGATCATGACATCAATCGCCCGGATCAGATTGCTCTTCCCTGACGCGTTCGCTCCACACAATACTGCGCACTTGACCGTTCTGTACGGGCCTATCTGTACCAAGTTGCCAGCATGTTTCTTGTCCCGCCCGGCCAAGAGGCTTAGAGTCTGCTCGTCCTTGAACGATCTGAAATTGGAGACACTGAATTCGAGGAGCATGGTTAGGCCCCGCTTTCCCGGCTAACACAACCGCTATGCGCAATCGCGCGCCGAATCTGCCCGCTCAAAGGCGGGAACAACACGCACGCAGAAAAACTGCGCCCGACTAGCCATTATACCCTCAATATCGGCGTGTCAAGCGGTTTCGTGCAACAAAACTGCGCCGCATCAGGCTGGGGCGACATCCCAACCCTCCAGAAACAGCGTGTGCGGAGCGAAAGAACCGCCCCGCACACGATAACCTCGAACTTCGGCTGCGCCAATGGCGCGCTAGCCTTCGATCCCGCCGCGACGGGCGAGGATCTCGAACGGCAGGCCGCGAATCGTGGCGGCGTCCTTGGCCATCTGTTGCGAGAAGCCCTTCGACTTGATCGAACGGATCTCGGGCGAGAACAGGCCCGTCTCGCTCTCGCGCTTCAGGATCTGGATGTTGCCCTTATAGAGGCCCACCTTGTACGTCCCGTTCATGAACTTCGACGCGGCCAGCACGAAGGCGTCGAGCTCGCGCTTCAGCGGGTGGAACCACATGCCGTGGTACGTCAGGTACGCCCACTTGCGGTC
>JAPLKX010000709.1 GCA_026387845.1 Candidatus Hydrogenedentota bacterium
TCTTTCCCACAACTGCCGGGGGGCGTCCCAGACGTGGCAACCTTGTTAAAAGTTTTTCGAGCATGCCAACTTTGTTAAAAGTTTAAAAGTGGGACACCCCCCACAACGCGCCCTAAGAAGCGCTGCCGGGAGGCGTCCCAGACGGGGAGTGTCCCTATGTTGGCTTTTTGGTTGCGGCCTTGGCCGCGCTGTGTCCTCCGTGTCCTCCGTGGTTAAATAAACCCGGGAATAAACCCTGTTCCCCTCCGGTTAGCCGGAGCACGCCCTATGAAGCGTTTACCCTCTCAGGATGGTACAATCTACTGATTAGCAGTTTAGTCTACGATACTCTCGACTCGGCCTTTTGGCCGATTCAGTAGTTTCAGATGCGGAGTAGTTAATGCAGAAGGATGGCGACAAGCGGAAGGCCGCCGAACAATTTGCCAACCGCGAATACAAGTTCGGCTGGGTCACCGACATCGAATCTGACGTCCTGCCCCACGGCCTGGACGAGGGCGTGGTCCGCCTGATTTCACAGAAAAAAGCCGAGCCCGACTGGATGCTCGAATGGCGGCTGCGCGCCTATCGGCATTGGCTGACAATGCGCGAGCCCAACTGGGCTAACGTCACCTACCCCCCCATCGACTACCAGAAGCAGCGGTATTACTCCGCGCCCAGGGCAAAAAAAGCCAAATCCATCCAGGACATCGACCAGGCACTCCTTAAAACGTTTGACAAGCTCGGCATCCCCCTTGAAGAGCAGAAACGCCTCGCCGGCGTTGCCGTCGACGCCGTGTTCGACAGCGTCTCCGTGGCAACCACGCACAAAGACATCCTCGCAAAACGCGGCGTCATATTCTGTTCGTTCAGCGAGGCCGTCCGCGAGCACCCCGATCTTGTTCAGAAATACCTCGGGTCCGTCGTACCCGCAGGCGACAACTTCTTCTCCGCACTCAACTCCGCCGTGTTCAGCGACGGCTCGTTCTGCTATATCCCCGAAGGCGTCAAATGCCCCATGGACCTCTCGACCTACTTCCGCATCAACTCCGCCGAAACCGGCCAGTTCGAGCGAACGCTCATCGTCGCCGAAGCCGGCGCATCCGTCAGTTATCTTGAAGGGTGCACTGCACCCGTCCGCGACCAAAACCAGTTGCATGCCGCGGTCGTCGAACTCGTCGCGCTCGACGGCGCAGCCATCAACTACTCGACCGTCCAAAACTGGTACGCCGGCGACAAATCCGGCCGCGGCGGGATCTACAACTTCGTCACAAAACGCGGTAAATGCCTCGGCAGGAACTCTCGAATCGCATGGACTCAGGTCGAGACCGGCTCGTCGATCACATGGAAATACCCCGGCTGCCTACTCATCGGCGAAGGGTCCATAGGCGAGTTCTATTCCGTCGCCGTCAGCCACAACTACCAGCAGGCCGACACCGGCACAAAAATGATCCACATCGGACCAAACACGCGAAGCACCATCATCTCGAAAACCATTTCCGCAGGACACGGAAACAACAGCTACCGCGGCCTCGTCATGATCGGCCCCAACGCGCACAACGCCCGGAATTACACCCAGTGCAACTCGCTGCTGATCGGCGACCAGTGCGGGGCTCATACGTTCCCCTACATCGAGGCGCGCAACAAGTCCTCGAGCATCGAGCACGAAGCGTCCACATCAAAAATCAGCGACGACCAGCTTTTCTACTGCAAACAACGGGGTATCTCGCCCGAAGACGCCATCTCGATGATTGTCAACGGGTATTGCAAGGAAGTGTTTGACCATTTGCCGATGGAGTTCGCCGTCGAAGCCTCGAAACTGCTCGCGGTGACGCTGGAAGGGAGCGTGGGCTGATGCTCGAAATCAACGACCTGCACGTCACCGTCGATGGAAAGCTCATCCTGCAGGGCATTAACCTGCGCGTCGGCCCCGGCGAAATACACGCCGTCATGGGGCCAAACGGCTCCGGCAAAAGCACGCTCGCCCAAGTCCTCGCCGGCCACGATGCCTACCAGGTCACCTCGGGCACCGTCACCTACCTCGGCCAGGACCTCCTCGCTCTTCCCGCCGAAGAGCGCGCGCGGCGCGGGCTGTTTCTGGCCTTCCAGTACCCCGTCGAGATCCCCGGCGTGTCCAACGCCTACTTCCTCGAGTCGGCCTTGAACGAGATCCGCAAAAGCCGCGGCGAGGATGAACTCGACGCCATGGATTTCCGCGACCTGCTTGCCGACAAAATGCGTCTCGTACAGTTGGACTCCAGTTTCCTCGAGCGGCCCGTCAACGACGGGTTCTCCGGCGGCGAGAAAAAACGTAACGAAATCCTCCAAATGGCCGTGCTCGAACCCCGCCTCGCTATTCTCGACGAAACCGACTCCGGGCTCGATATCGACGCGCTCCGCGTCGTCTCCGAAGGCGTAAACGCACTCCGCCGGCCCGACCGGTCGGCCATCGTCGTCACCCACTACCAGCGGCTCCTCAACTACATC
>JAPLKX010000525.1 GCA_026387845.1 Candidatus Hydrogenedentota bacterium
GGGGCGGGCGTCTGGCCGCCGGTTCGCCAGGCATCAAGGCACGCGCGCACATAAGCCTCTTTGCCCGAGTGATTCTTGGTGTTGCCCACTACCCGGCCCGACTCACCCACCCAATTCAGCACGCAAGCGGTCGACCGGGCAACTTGGAAAAGGTAGTAATCATTCCCGCGTGTCTGTACCAACGCGGCATGGGCCCCCAACAACCCAAACACGCTGCCGATAAAAATCACGACAAACTTTATCGTCTTGCGCCGCAACGCCTTACGATCTTTCGCGGCCGCCTCGGCCTCGGGCGTTGAGTTCGAACCGCCTACCATATCACTCATGCTGCCTCTTCACTACACGCTCATGCAAGTCCCTATCAGCATACCACTTGGGAGCCCTTCCACGCAAATAACTATTCCGGGCTTCTGCGGTTGGCTAGTCGTCCTCTTTGCTACCAGCCGCGATTGAACCATGCCTCGACTTGTCTACACCCAGTTGCGGACATCTTTAGATTGACACTCAACGCTTGAATTGTTTATAATTAGCACCTTCATTTGAATCTTGGGGTCGCTGCGATCCCGAAGCAGAGACCGCGCTGAGCGGATCCTGCACCTTTCGGCTACAACTAGGAGACCCACAATGCTTCAACTAGTTGCCCTGATGTTGATGTCGCAGCAGACGCTTCTCCCTGTGGCGCAGGGTGAGGCCTCTTATTACACGGTCGCCAGCACCACACCCCTCACCGCTTCAGGCGACCCAATGGACGACACTCTGTATACTTGTGCCATGCGCGAAGGCGAATTCGGCGGATACTATCTTGTAGTTGCGGAAAACGGCAGGTCGGTGGTATGCAAGCTCAACGACCGCGGGCCGTTCATTAAGGGACGCGTAATCGACTTGTCCAAAGCCGCCATGCGAAAGCTTCATCCGCACGCCGGCACCCTTAAGGTCACTATCTATAGGATAGAGCGGTCCGGCCTGCTTCCGGTCCTGGAGCCGGAAGGGGCCTAGTACCGGCCGCACAGTCCGCCAGTAACCCTTCGGCTGATACCGGTAAAAGTCGGTTCGGTGCGCCCGTATTGCGCCGGGCAGCGGGGCGGGCTTGTGGGAGATTGTGCACCAATAGGCGGGGTCCCTGACGGGGTACCTGCTTCGGGCGATCTCGAGGCGTTGCGGGCGCGTGTCCTGTTTCTTGAACGGGAAGCGCACCGCAGGCAGCTCGTCGAAGATGCGCTCAAGCAAAGCGAAGAACGGTACCGCGTACTTGTCGAGGCCATGAACGAAGGGATGGGCGTCCTCGACCAGACCGGGTCGATCATCTACATCAACGACAGGTTCGCCCGGATGCTCGACCGAGACCGCCAAGACCTGCTGGGCCGATCCATTCTGGATTTCGTCCAACCCCAGCATCGCGACCTGTTTCCCCTGGCCGTGAATGCCCGCGGCGGGTCTTGCCAGCTCAACTTCCTGCGCAAGGACGGGCAGCCGGTCGCCGCGCTCGTATCTCCCGCCCTGCTCGAAGGCCCCCAAGGCGAAATCAGGGGCAGTTTTGCCGTTTTCACCGACATTTCCAAGCTCAAAGAGGCCGAAAAAGCACTCGCCGAAGAGCGAAACGTCCTCCGCATGCTCATGGATAGCCTGCCCGACCACATCTACATGAAGGACCTGCAAAGCCGGTTCATCAATACCAACGTCAGCCACATGAACATCATGGGCGTCTCTTCCATAGCCGACATCATTGGAAAAACCGATTTCGATTTCTTCCCCCATGACCTCGCCGACGAGTACTACCGCAACGAACAGGAAGTTATCGCCACCGGACATCCCCTACTCGACAAGGTCGAGCAGGTCGTTCATAAGTCCGGCGAAACACACTGGGTGATGACCTTTAAGGCGCCGCTTCATGACGCGGAAGGGAATATTGCCGGCATCATCGGTATCAGCAGGGACATCACCGAACTTCGCAGAGCGCAAATGGCCCTGCGTGAAAGTGAAGAACGGTTCCGCCTGATACTTGAGAATTCCCGGGATATCGCCTACAAACTCAACTTGGCCACGGCCAACTACGATTACGTAAGTCCTTCCGCATCAACAGTTTCCGGATTCAGTGGTATGCCGAGAGCACCGCGTTCCTGTGGGACGACGGGGCAAGTCCCACCGCCGAGGTGGGCACAATAAGAGATGTCAGCCAGAGCAAAGAAGCCGAGCAGGCGGTTCTTGTGGCGTCCCGGATGGAAGCCACCGCCACCCTGGCCCGTGGGATCGCCCACGAATTCAACAACTTGATGGTAGGCGTGCTGGGCAACGCCCAATTGCTCGAACTCCGCTCCTCGTTGGACAACAACGGCCTGCGCATGCTCCGGGCCATAGGCGCGTCCGCTCAGCAAGCCAGCGAACTCGCGCAAAAAATGCTCGCTTTTGCCCGCGGCGGCAAATATGAAACACGCATCGTCGACATGAACGAAGTGGTCCGCACCACGCTTCAATTGGAAAAACTGAGTTTTCCACCCCGCATCACGACCGAAACCGATCTCTCCCCCGATCTCTGGCCCATCACGGCCGACCCCGTCCAGATGAGCCAGATCGTCATGAGCCTTTCACTCAACGCCGCCGAAGCCATCAAGGAGACCGGCAAAATCCTCGTCGCCACCCGAAATATTGACGTTGATGCCGACTCCACACGCGGCCGCAAAGGACTTGCCGAAGGCCCCCACATCTGTCTCACCGTTCGCGACGATGGCGAAGGAATGGACCCCGGCACACAAGCCCGGATCTTCGAACCCTTCTTCTCAACCAAATTTCCGGGTAGAGGCCTCGGCCTCGCCGCAGCGTACGGCATCGTCAAAAACCACGGCGGCCACATCAGCGTCTCCAGCGAGCCCGGCGTAGGCACCGTCATGGAAGTGTATCTCCCCGCCGCGGCGAAGTGATCTGCCTCTCCGGCGAAATCAATTCTGACATTTCCTGGAGGCGGCGCCGCAGTTGCCATTATGATGTGAGCGGCTCCATTTGCCGCGGACAGCCAAGCGCACTGTCGACTCAAGAACTGCCTAATGCGATTGACTTTCCATGCCCTCTTCTGTACAGTCGCCGAATTAGCTACAAGGGGGCCCCATGCTCTTGTGCAATTGCGATCAAGAATTTGTTCGATGGCTGAGAGCCCTTGAATAATGCCATGGCACGCATGCGTTCCGCCTATCTTCTGGCACTTGCCTTTGTTCGCCGGCACTTTGCCGGGATGGGGACTGTTGCAAGCTACGTTCTGAACCCGCTTTGGACGCTCCTTCTCTTGGGACTCTCTGTCTATCTTGCGGCGACTCTTCACAAGGCTTTCTTGCTGGGATGCCTTCTCATTTTTCCTTTACAGTGGTTGCTTGGTTTCGGACGGCTTTGGCGAAGACATTCGAGTGTTCTGGAAAACATTCGCAAACAGTGGCTGACACCAGCCGATTCCGATGTGGATTTTGAATGGCTTTATGAAGAGTATTCGAGCTGGACCTCGGAGAACGACACCGGCGTAGACGATCTAAGCTGGGATGAGCTGGAATTGGAGAGGGTTTTCTCAAGAGCGAACAGAACATTTACTACACTCGGAGAAATAGCTCTGTATTCGATAATGCGAACGCCGCTGTTTCAGACCGCTTCGCTCCAAAAAAGGATGCAGTTCATAAACCTCCTGCAAAATGACCAGGGCATTCGCGAGGCCGTCCAGGTGGAATTGAGCCGACTTGGAAAAGCCCGAGGTTTCCGGTTCAATGCCCTGGACAGTGTAAGCCAATCGCCCGGATCGTACCTGCGGATCACAAGCATCCTGTTGCTTTCTTTGACCGTTCTGTGCCTCATTCTTATTATCCCGTTTCCCAACTCGACGGTTCTTGCGATTGCCGTAACCCTACTGCTTGTAAATCTGGTTTTTTCGGCATGGTTTCGTTGGTTGTTGTTTTGGCGGGTCAGCACATTTGTCTACTTGGGCGGTTGCGTCGCTTGTGCAATGCGTCTGGCAAGACTCGATATCGACGACTTGCGCCCATATACAGACCGACTCGGCGAGCTATCTGCTCTAACCAAGGAAGTTTGCCGGAAATCCCGGATGTTGGAACGCGAGGAAAGTACGTCTTCAGAACTCCCGGAGTTGCTTGTCCAGTATGCACGTTCGTTTTTCCTGCTCGACGTGTCGGATTATTTCAGGCTAATCGCACTGGCTCGCCAACACCGTGCGAGTATCAGAGAACTTCTGGGTATACTTGGCGATCTGGACGCCATGCAATCGATCGTCTCATTCCGCAAACGGTTGCCCGTGTATTGCGAACCAGCGTTTTCGGTTGGCGACGGCCTGTTTTTGGAATGTAGAGCGTGTCAACATCCGTTGCTCGAGCCGGCTGTAGCCAATTCGATCATGCTCGATAAGAAAAACGCATTTATAACAGGTTCGAATACATCTGGAAAGTCGACTTTTCTGCGGTCGATAGCGTTAAATGCCATCATGGCACAGACAATTTGCACGGTATCTGCCGCAAAATACAAAGCCCCGTTGTTCACAACGCTGACGTCAATAAACAGTTATGACGACTTGTCAAACGCCAAGAGCCTCTATCAAGTCGAAGCCGAGCGCCTGCTCAACATTCTTACCGCTGCGGATGATTCTCGGCCCGTGTTGTGTATCCTTGACGAACCGCTAAAAGGAACCAACTCCCCGGAGGCCCTTTGCGCGACGATAGAAATACTTCATTATCTCAGTCAAAAGAAGGTGTTGACTTTGGTCGCCTCGCACCACGTCCAAATCGCGCACGAACTGCCGCTGAACTATGCGGTGTTTCATTTTGCCGCCCCGGTGAGTGGCGATCCGCTAAAACAGAACTACATCCTGCAATTTGGCCTGAACTACAAATTCAACGGCATCGATACACTGGATCAAGTCGGTTTTCCATCAACTATAGTAAACAATGCCAGAAAAAGAATGGAAAGATTCCTCGGCAGCGAAACGAAGAAAGAATAGCCATATTCGCCGAATGCAGAGGGCGTGCTTGAACATCAACGGAGGAGGATGAGTATGTCGACGTCAAAAGGCCTTGTCGCGGCGGTTGGGTTGTTGGCCGTTGTTTGCCTGGGAGCGGGCGCACCGTCTCCAGCGGCAGCGGAACAGTTTGACATTTCGCCGTTTGCCCTGCCGAACACGCCGCCAAACGAGATCTGGTTCGAAGAACCGCGCGACATCCTTACCGTTGTGGCCGAGTTCGAGGGCAATGTACCGGATAACATCCAGGTGTCCTACCAGTATCATGAGAAAAGCTGGCCAAAAACACGTATCGAAGAGGCGGCCAAAGGCCATCCCGGAGGGTTCGGCTGGGTCCGTCAGCCGGACTGGTTTAACGGGAGTTGGCGCCGCGCCGCCGTCCGTGTCGAGCCGGCCAACGGCCGCCGTGCGGTTATCTCATTCCAAAATCTCAAGGCCGAGTTTGACGATAACGAACTGGGCGACTACGACGTCGCCTTCCGCCGGACGTACGCGGTCCGGGTCGAGGGGCCGGGTAATCCGCGTATAGTCGGCATCTACACAACGTCCGCGCCCATGACAACGGACCTTAAGGTTCAATTGGATGCCGGAAGCGAGACGCCGGCAACGAGGGTCAAGCTGAGCGGCTACAACTCACTGGTCGGTGCGGTCAACCGGACAGATGCTTCCGTGGAAGGTATCGAGGTAGGTTTTACAAACGAGCGGCCGCGGCAATTTAGCGTATCGGTGCAGCATATGAAACCGGCCCATCCCTACAGCGGCGATGATGGCCATATCCTATTCTCGCTGGACGCCGATGCGTTTACCATCTCGCTGCCGAGCATCGAAGAGCAGGGCCCGATCTGGTTTCCCGACATGGGCGTGTATATCACCCTGGCCGGCGACCCCACCTCGTTCGAGCAGTATCGGGACCGTTGCGCTTCGCTGAAGACCATCCGCCAGCAGGTGGTCGAGCGCCCCGAACAGAGCCTGGCGGGCTCTCACAACGGCCAGCCCCGGCCGCATCTGTGCAACTACAACCTGGGATGCACCCATGCGTGCCAGCGGTTCTGGCTCGAGTCCAACGGCGACGTCGTCCTGCACAAGCGCAACGTAACGTGGCTGCCGGGAAAAGGCGCGGAACGGTACAAGAACAAGGGCGACGCCGCGCGGTTCTACTTCGGCCTGGAAAACTGGCGCATTCTGGCGCGGTATCCCGACCCGGAGCCCATCCTGGCCTATAACGTCCTGGCGCGTCAGGGCGGCCTGACAGTCGAGCAGAAGTCCATCGCGGTGCCGTTGTTGACTTCCATCAGCACGGGCACTTGGCAGGGCGACGACCCGATGGTCGCCCTGATCCGGTTCCGGTTCCATAACGATGGAGCCATGCCGGCCGTGGCCGAACTGCCCGTGCGTTACTCGCAGAGCGCCGGACGGAACGGAGGCAGCCACGGCGACGGCATTCCGCGCGGCCCGCTCGATGAACTCACCGTAAAGGAAAACAAGATCCTGAGCGCATGGAAAGACGAGTTGGTAACCCGTTGCGAAATCCAGACCGACATGACCATCGAGGCCAGAGGTAACGAGGCCGCGCTCACTAAAGAGATCCAGCCCGGCGAATCCTGCGAAGCCGTGCTTAAGATCCCTTACGTCTCCCCCGAAGGCCCGCAGGAACTGGACGCGCTCACCCGCCTCGCCTTCGAACCCTGCTACGCGGGCGTCACAGAGTACTGGCGGCGCGTCGCCACGAGGGGCGCGTTCCTCGAGACGCCGGAGCCGCAGCTTGGCGCGTTGCACACAGCCCACCTCGCCCACATCCTGCTGAGCGATTACGCCATGCCCGACGGCCTCGTCAACACGTCCGTGGGCACGTCGACCTACGGAAATTACTCGAACGAATCCTGCATGATCGTCAACGAACTCGACCAACGCGGCCTGCACGACGAGGCGCAGCGCCGGCTCGATCTCTGGATCAAATACCAGGGGACGGCCAAGCAGCCCGGCAATTTCACAGACTACAACGGCATGTATTTCGGCGCGGGCGGGTATGAGTGCGGAAGCTACAACCAACACCACGGCTGGGTGCTGTGGTGCCTCGCCGAGCACTTCCTGCTCACACACGACACAGCATGGTTCAACCGTTCCGCAGACTCGATCATTGCCGGGGCCGACTGGGTGTTCCGGCAACGCAAGAATACGATGACCGATCTGCCCCATTCGCGCGGATGGGAACGCGGATTCCTGCCGGCGGGCAGCCTCGAGGACGTCACCGACTTTTACTACTGGCTCTCGACGAACTCACTGACGTGGCGCGGCGCCGAGTACGCCGCGCGCGCGCTCGAAGCCGCACAACACCCCGAAGCGGCCCGCATACGCCAAGAAGCCGATGCCTACAAACAAGACCTGATTCGCGGGTTCGAGACCATGCGCCAGCATACGCCGCTGGTCCGTTTGCGCGACGGCAGATGGGTGCCCGACTACCCCAGCCGGCTGTACAGACGCGGCCGCGAGGTCGGCTGGATCCGTGAAGTACTCGAAGGCTCGGTCTACCTGCTGATCAGCGGCCTGTACGACGCATCGAGCAAGCAGGCACAATGGATACTCGACGATTTCCAGGACAACAGGTACATGAACCCGCCGTACGGGTATTCGGTGCCCGATTTCGACATGACGTGGTACGACCGCGGCGGCATCTCGATGCAGCCCAACCTGCTGGCGGGCCTGATGCCGTACCTCATGCGCGACGAACCCGAAATGTATATCTGGATGTTCTACAACGCCTGGAACTCGTGCTACATCGAAGAAGCCAACGCCATGGTCGAGCACCCATTGCCCGTCCTCGGCTGGTCAAACCACGTCCTCGTCAAAACCAGCGACGAAGCCAACGCCGTCACATGGCTCCGATACATGTTCGTCTACCCGCGCGAAGGCACTCTCCACCTCGGCAAAGCCATCCCCCGGGCATGGTTCGCACAACCGGAACCGTTCAAGGCCGACAACGTCGCCACGCCGTTCGGCAACGTCAGCGTAACCTACGAACCAAACCCGAAGGCGAACACGTGCAAAGCAACGGTCACATTTGACCCAACTCAGCCGCCCCAACAACTCCTCCTCCGCTTCCGCACCCCCAACAAAACGCCATTAAAGACCATCACAATCAACGGCGTGGATGCCACGCCCGTCGACGCCAACCGCGGCGACGTCGATATTACCGGTTGCAAAGGGACCACCACGGTCGAAGTCGGGTTCTAGCAAGAAAACGGAGACTGAGCGAAAAACGGGGACTGGCTCGCTTTTTCCCGGCAGTTGGGGAAAAAGCGTGCCTGTCCCCGCTTTTCGCGGCCTAAATTAGCAAAACTCACTCAACTAGCAAGAAACGGAGACTGAGCAAGAGACGGGGGCTGGCTCGCGACGCCTCCGGCAGTTTGGAGGCGCTTTTTCGGCAGTATGAAAAAAGCGTGCCTGTCCCCGCTTTTCGCGGCCTTTCTTCCCCGGCCTATCTTCATCCTTTACGGGAGAGGCACAGCCTCATGACCAACTGACCCCGCTTTTCGACAAGGGAACCACTACCGTCGAAGTAGCCTTCTGATATAAACTCAACGCAGACGAGACGGAGAAAGGCAGGAGAGATTGATGACGGACGAGCTTCGTAAACGGCTGGCGCAAGCCGCGCAAGCCCTCAAGGCGGCGGGCGCACGTGAAGTCTACCTGTTTGGTTCTGCGGCCACCGGCGGCTTACGTGAAGGTTCAGATATTGATCTAGCCGTTACAGGCCTCCCTCCGGAAGTTTTCTTTAAAGCGATGGGAAACGCGGGCGACATCCTGCGGCGTCCTCTGGATTTGATCGACCTCGACGAAGATAATCCTTTTACACGCTATTTGAAGGAGGAAGAAGAGCTTGTCCGCATCGAGTAAAACGGCGACCCCGCCGCCCCAGCCGATGCCCGCCCGTGGCGACGTGGATATCACCGGGGAGAAGGGAACAACTGTGTACTAGCCCTGAGTTCCAGTATCGTGTGGAGTA
>JAPLKX010000238.1 GCA_026387845.1 Candidatus Hydrogenedentota bacterium
GGGCTGGACGGCGCGGGCGAGACGACCGCGCCTACAAAAAGAAAAACATGTGATGCGCTGTCACAGACCGCCGTGTTTTTGAGCTGGTTCCAGCGTTTCCACAGGCTGCTTTTTCGCCTTCCGCACGACGTGGGCGATCAGGACCAGCGCGGTGAACGCAGCCACGGCGCCCATGCCGGCCCAGCGCGTCTTGGTCCAGATCGACCAGATGCTCCCAAACCCCGCGAGAACGGCCGCGATGGCCATCAGGAGATTCCAGGCAACGCGTGACGCACCCCGCGGAAGATCGGCGCCGAGAAGCTTTTTCTGGTTCATCAGGAAGAAAAAGGAGAGATACGCGACGGGCAGCAGCGTCATGCAGAACAGTGACGTGGGGATGGCGATGTACAGCATGGCATCTTTCCAGAACAGCGTGCCGATCAATGCCAGGGAGGTCAATGAGCCGCCAAAAAACTGCACCCAGCCCCGCGGCGGCCGGTTGAGCAGTTCGCATACGCACAGCGAGTTGATCAACATCAGCATCGTCGCTGCGCCAAGACCCATCCCAAGCACGCCAAGCCCGAAAATGTACCGCGCGATCCGGTCGCCGGTCAGCGGGCCAAGCGCGGCGGACAGGTTGAACGCGTCTCTCCGCACGAGCACGGCGGCCATCCGCCGGTCGGCGACGGGCAGCGCCTGCATGCGCCCCGCCTTCTGATCGGGCGAGAGTTGGGCGAATTCCTGCGCGCCCGCCTCGAGTTTGAGCCGCCCTTCGATGAGCGAATTAAAGCCTGCAACGAGGTTTTGCGCGGGGACTACGGCCTTGCCTGCGGCATCGGTCTCGCCGAGGAACCCGGGCGCGGGCCGGCCATGGAATTGTGCGGCGGCGGCGATCACGACGCAACTGGTCGCGATGATAAACGGGAAGAACAGGCCCGTCGAGAGATCGAAAATAGCGAGGCCGCGGAAGTCTCTGTCCCAACCTTTGCGCAGCATCGAGTAGGGGAACATGAACGTCATGTTGATTCCGACGGCGGTTGCGGCGGCGGAGATCATGATGTCGCGCTGCTGGCTGACGATCATGTCCGACCAGTAATTTCGGAACTGCGGCGCGACTTCGTTCAGCAGGGGCGCAATTTGCCTGCTGGGCTCCGAAAACATCCCGAAGTTGGGGATGAACCCGGCCGCGTATTCGCGCCAGTTCAGCGTGCCGGAAACCGTGAGCGTCACGACGACGCCCACAAAACACAGCACCACCATGGCCACCATGCATTTGCACGCAATCTCGAACACTTTGACGCCCCGGCCGCCCGCCGTGTACAGCCCCAGAAACGTGAAGTTGAACGCCAGAATCAAACCCGCCGCCGCCAGTTTGCCGCCGAGCGGCGTCATGGCTGGGGGACCGAACACGCCCGGCAGCAGGTTCTGCTGGAACGACGCGATGGCCAGCGAGAACTGCGGCATCGACCACACCAGGTTCGCCGTCATCGACGCCAGCAGCCAGCCCCAGCCAAGCACGGGGTTGACATGCTTGTTTATGGCGCGCAGCGGCCGCTCGCCCGTCGACAGCGTCACATAAGCAATCGCGCTGAGCATGACGATGCCCGCGATCATCGCCACGGGTTGCAGCCAAAGAAAACCAAAGCCCGCAAGGATGCCCAGGTACAGGCTCGACGACAGGCTGCCGCCGCCCAGCGTGATCGCCGACTGCAGCCAGCCCGGGCCCGACAGCCGCACAAACGCGCCCAGAAGCGGCCACCGCCCCTTTGCGCGGGCACTCACCAGAAGCCCGCGGTCCCGCTCGATGCGGGGATTCATCGAAAGACCCGATGCGGCTGAATCTGTCGCAGGCATATGTCTCCCCGTTTACACTTGAAGCAGTTCGGAGTCCAGCGCGCCCAACTTGACTCCGATGGTTTTTTCGCCGATCTTGAGCGTCATTTCATGCGGCTGCTCGGCCAGGTTCCACAATAGCACCTTCCCGGCGGTCGGATACCACGCGCACACGGCCGGCACGTCCTCGATCACGTGCGGCACGTCGTCCGGCAAATCGCGCAGGATCTGCCGCTTGAATTCAAAGATCGCGGTCAGATCTTCCGCAACGTCTTTGCGCGTGACCAGCTTCGTCCCCGATGATGGCACGACTCGCGCGTCAAAATCCGTCAGGAACGTCCAGCCGTCGCGGGCGGGTTCCGCCGTCACTTCGAACGGCACGCCCGCCGCCAAAAATAAACTGTACGGGTTGTCGTCGCCCACCCACCGGCTCTGCTCGCCCCAGTAATGTTTGAACGGCCCGCGCGGCAGGTGGCCGGCAATTTGGCGGTGGAATTGGGCCTGCTTTTTCATCGCCGGCCCGAGCGTCGCCCAATGCGTGCGCGGAAACGGCGTCAGGCCGCTCATGAACATGGTGTTGCGCACGTCGCTGATCGTCGAGATGATGAGTTTCGCGGCCATGTTCGCCGCCGAGAGACCGTCCGACGGCCACGCCGTCGTTTCACTGTACGCCAGGTCCGGCGAGACGAACCGCCGGTGGAACAGCGAACTGAACAACTCATTTGTTTTTCCCTTGACGGGCGCGAACGACTTGTCGTCGAACATGAGTTCGCCCACGCGCATGGGGATTTCGCGGTAGTCGTCGAGCCGAATCCCCGCCTTCTCGGCACCCAGGTACATCACCATGATGCCCATCCGGATTTCAGGCGCCGCGGCGGCCTGCTGCGCCCGGAACGAGCCCGTCAGCTCGTCACACACGTCTGTCAGCCACGTCCGCAACACGGGCGTGAACTGGCGATCTTTCGCCGCTTGCAGCAACTCCCCCCACTCCGCCTCGCCGTACCCGTGCTTCTTGAGGAAACCCGCCTTGTGCGCGTCGCAGAAACACCCGCCGATGTTGCCGGGGCCAACTGCGAGCCGGAAATCGTCATCGACGAAAACCGTGCCGGGATCGATCTTCTTCAATTCCGCCATGGCCGCGACGTTGAGTTCGGTCCCCGGCGGATGCAGGCAGACGCCGCCGTGTTTCCGGCCGGCCGAGTCAATGCCGAACTGCCACGGTTGCAGGCCCACCTGGGGCATGTAGTCGGGGTTTTTCTCGTTGAATGTCGGGTGCCCCAGCGGAATCGTGATGCTGTGGGCGGCCATCCCCGCGGCCCTGATCCGCGCATGCCATTCGTTTGTCTCTTCGACCAAATAGTGCCACACGCCGCTGAAGAAGCTGGCCGTCCAGATGTCGGTGACGCCGGCATCGCGAACAAGTCCAAGCAGATCCGGGTCGGCTTTGAATGCGTCTATGGACACCGAGAGGTTGTAGCGGCGCGGATCCGAGACCGCGCCGTCGCCCGCTGCGCGTCTGCAAACCAATCCCGCGGCAACCGCACCCGCCGCGCTCGAAATAAAACCCCGCCTCGTGATGTCCATATCCCGCCCCTCCGTTTCGCGACATTCTAGCAAAACCGGCCTGCCAAACAAGTAGGGTAGGCCGACTTCGGCAGAAGTCCTCACTGTTTCCCAGTTTGCTTTATTGCTTTATCCTATCGGCAGAGAAGCCTGTCATCAACGCCGAAGGCGTTTAATGTAAATAGCCGGAGGCGACCGTAGGGAGCCTCCGGAACTAAATCCTGCACCAACAACCCCGGTCAGGGGTTGAACAAGACATCTCAAAACCACTTTCAGATTCAACCCTTGCCGGGTTGTGATGGTGCTGGGATCGCTATCCGGAGGCTCCCTTCGGTCGCATCCGGCTATTCAGATTGTTCCCCTTCGGGGAAGCCTCACACTCTCTCTCCATGCGCTACTCACCCTTATTTACTTGCTCACTTGGAAACTGGGGATGAGTGAGGGTGAATTCGGCCTACTTTGGAGATTGTCTTCCCATCGTGGCATAATGCGCGGGCAGCCTGAGGCCGGTGGGGACGGGCTTACAACGAGACGGACATGTCAGTTGCGGTTTTGGTCATTGTCGCGGCGGGTTTGGGCGCGTTTCTGCTCCGGGGGAAATCGTTCTCGGGTCTGGACGGCCTGGTTTTCCGGCTGTACATGGGGTTCGCAGTGTGCGCCGCGGGTGTGCTTGCGGCCGGAAGCGTATCGCTGGGCCTGTCGCAGTTGATCCTCGTTCTCGCCGCGGCCGTGTGGCTGGCGTACGAGATTTTCGGCCGCAACAAATCTGAGACGGAACCCGCCCCCGCCAATAATCCCGAGCCTATCAGCCTGGTCGAATACGTCAGCCTCGCAGCCGTCTTTGCTTCGCTGGGCGTGTCGCTGATCAGCGCATTCGCCCCGATAACCGGCTGGGATGCGAGCGTGGCTCATGCCGCGTTGGCCGCGGACTACGCGCGCGCGGGCAGGATTGGCGTTGTGCCGGGCAACGAGTACTCGGGCTATCCCAACCTGCTGCACGTCCTGTTTGCGCAGGCGTACTATTCCGACGGCGAGATCGGGCTGGGCCTGCTCAACTGGTGGTTTGCCGTGATGGCGTGCGGCGCCGCGTACGCATTGGGCCGGAGGATTCAGGGCCGGGCGTGCGGCCTCATCTCCTCTGCCATCCTGGCGACCGCCCCCATATTCGTCGATCAGGCCGCCGCACCATCCATCGATTTGGCGTTCACCGGTTTCACGCTCGCCGCTGTCGCCGCGTTCGTTGCGTGGCTGGACGATCGCGGCGCGGAGTGGCTGTTGGTTGCGGCCGTGCTGGCGGGCGCGTCGTGCGGCGTGAGGCATACGGGCTACCTGGTTTGCGCGATTCTGGCCGTGGCAGGTTTTATTTACGGGCGGCAGGATCGGTTGCGCGCCCCGGCCTGGTTTTCATTCGTCGCGCTCATCGCGGCGTCTCCGTGGCTGATCCGCAGCGCGATCGTCACGGGCAATCCGGTCTACCCGTTCTTTGCGTCGGCGTTTGGCGGGGCCGCCATGCAACACCGGGAAATCACGGGGCTGGCCGCGCACGAGTCGGTCAAAGCGATCGGCGTGCGCGACTTCCTGATGTTTCCCTGGAACATCGTGATGCGGACGGGCACGTTCGACGGCTGGTCGAAATCGCCGGGCGGGCTGGTGCTCATTCTCGGGATACCCGGGCTGTTCACCGGCGGGAGAAAGGCGCGCCGGCTTGGCCTGTTCAGCGCGGCGGGCGTCGCGGCGTTTTATTTTTTCCAGCGGCTGGCGCGTTACATACTCCCGTTCTTCGCGCCGATGATGGTGGTAGGCGCGGCGGGCGTGGTGCGGATGCGGTCGCTGCGTTTTGTCACCATTCCCGCGTTGGCGGCGGTGTTTCTGTTCGGCCTGACACTCGCCGCGGGCGCAAACCATTTCAAGATCCGCGCCGCGTTCGGCATCGAATCGCGCGAAGAGTATCTCGAACGAAGGGTCGAGCGATACCCCGCGTTCGACTGGATCAACAACCATGTGCCGCCCGAAGACCTCGTCCTCACGCTGGACCGTCGCACGTATTACCTCACTGGCCGGTCGTGGCAGAACGATGAGCCGTTGCGGCGATTGGCTTCGGCCGATCCGCAGGCCCGGCTCGATTGGATGCGCCTTCAAGGCGTGAAATGGATCATGGCGCCGGTCGATTACGTCAAGGAGTCGCCGGGACTTCGAGATCCGTTTTGCGCCATGATCGAGGAGTGGCGCCTCGACACCCGCCATTACCGGCTGGTAAAGCGTCTCGATCTGCCGCGCACGCGCCGCACCGGCCGCGAGATTGTCGACATCTATGAGGTCCGCTATGACTGACGCAGGGCCGGCACGGGCCGTGGGCAAAACGATCGCCCGCAACACGGCGTACAACGCGGGGGGCCGGCTGTGGGAGGCGCTGGTCAACCTGCTGCTGACGGCCTATGTCGTGCCCAAAGTGGGGATGGCGGCGTACGGCACGTGGGCGCTGGTGGGCCTGTTCACGAGCTATTTCACGCTGCTCGATTTCGGCCTGGGCAGCGGCTTTTCAAAATACATCGCCCAATACGCCGCAAAACGTGACACGCCCGCCCTGTCCGCCATCGTCAGCACCGGCTTCTTTTTCTACCTGGTGCTGGGCGTCGCGATCGTCGCCGTCGGCTGGCCCTGTATCGACGGCCTGATCCGCCTCATCGGCGTCTTCTATCCCGGCGCGGGGCTCGATTCGGTCAACGCGGGTACTGTGGCCGAGGTGCGATTCCTGTTGCGGTGGGGACTCGTGCTGTACGCCGCGTCGACGCCCGTGGCCGCGTTCAGCTCGATTCAGACCGGCCTGCAACGGATGGGCGTCACCAACGCCATCAGCATCGTGTCATCGCTGCTGAAAGTCGCCGCGACCGTCGTGTTTCTCGAACGCGGCCACGGCGTCCGCGGCCTGTTGTACGCCAACGGCGCCGTGTTTGGCTTTTTTGCCGTCGCGTGCGTCGCCTCCGCGTTTTGGCTGGCGCCCCACCTGCGCGTCTCGCCCGGCAGAATCACGCGAAGGGCATTTGGCGAACTGTTTTCCTACGGGTGGCGCACGCAGGTCGCCAAACTGTCCAACCTGATCCTGTTTCAAACCGACAAGGCCGTCGTCTTTGCCGTGTACGGCACGCTGGGCCTCGTGGGCGTCTACCGGGTCGGCGAAGAGCTTGCCGGCAAAATGCGGCAGGCGCCCGCCCTGTTGCTGAGCGCCATCATACCCGCCGCGTCGGATCTCGATGCCCGCGGCGACGACGAGCGCCTGCGCCGGCTTTATGTCCTGTCATCAAAGTACACGGCGGCGCTGACGGTGCCGCTGGTAGCCTATTTGGCAGGCGCGGCGGGGCCGCTGATCCGCACGTGGGTCGGCGATATCGACGGCGTCGACACCGCCGCATGGGTGATGCGCATCCTTGTCATCGGCTACCTCGCCAACGTCATCCCCGGCGCCGGCGTGAGCGTCGCGCTCGGCAAGGGCCGGCCCGACGTTCAGATGAAAGCCGGCCTCATCGCCACCGCGGGTAACATCGTGTTCACGCTGGCGCTGCTGCTGGCGGCGGGCTTTTATGGAATCCCGCTCGGCACCACCCTGGCCATGGCGTTGTCGTGCGCGTGGTTCATGCGGGCGATGGGTCCCGTGGCGGGCGTTGGCGCGGTCGAAGTGGCGCGGCTCAGCCTGCTATGGCCGGCGGTCGCCTCGTTGCCGGGTCTGGCGGGTTGCATTGCGGGCGAATTGCTCAGCGCCGGCATGACAGGCCGGTTGCCCAACGCGGCCGTTGCGGCGGGATGCGCGGCCTTTTTCGGCGCAAGTTACCTGGCTTTGATCCGGTACACGCCGTTTCTCGACGAGTTTGATGTCGATTTCCTCGCCAACATGCTGCGGCTGAAACGCGTACCCGGTTTCAGCGCGTACGTGCGGAGGGTGGGCCGTGCGTAGCGACATCAGCATCGTGATCCCGTCATGGAACGGCAACTCGTTGCTGGCGGAGTGCCTGCGATCGATCGAATCGCAGACGCTCGGCCGCGTCGACACCCTCGTGGTCGATGACGCCTCGACCGATGGCACCGCAGACATGGTGCGCGACCGTTTTCCCTGGGCAAACGTGCTGCGGCTCGAACAGAACAGCGGGTTTTGCGTTGCCGTCAACGCGGGCATCGCCCGGACCGCGTCACAATATGTGCTTCTTCTCAACAACGACATTACGCTGTACCCCGATTGCGTTAGCCGGCTGATGGCCGCCGCGGAACAATCCGGCGCCGACCTTCTCGCGCCGCTGATCCTGTGGCGCGACCAGCCTGACGTCATTTACAGCGCCGGGGACATGCAGCGCGCCAACGGCCGGCCCGAATCCGTCGGATTCATGTCTCCATGCGCGGGTTTTGCTTATCCCGGCGAGGTGTTTGGTGTGAGCGCGGCCGCGGGGTTATACCGCCGCGAAGTTTTTGATCGCGTGGGGCTGTTCGATTGCCGCTTCGGCACATATTTCTCCGACAGCGACCTCAGTTTCCGCGCGCGGCTCGCCGGCTACACCGCCCGATTCGTGCGCGAGGCGGTCGCGTGGCACGTCGGGTCGGCGAGCCTCGGCTCGAGCACGCTCAAACGCACCCGCGAATGCTTCGTCAACCACGCCCTGCTCGTCATCAAAAACATGCCGGCCCCGCTGCTCATACAATACGCCCCACACATCCTGCGCGAGCGTCTCCACCAGATCCGCAGGCTGTTCTCCGCCGCCAGGGCCGATCGCGGCGCACTCCATGCTGCGGGCGAGGTGGCCGCGGCAGGTGTGCACGTACTGAAGCTGTGGCCGCATGCCCTGCGCGAGCGCAGGCGCATTCAGCGAAGTCGAAAAATCTCGACGGGCGAACTCAAGGCGTTGCTTTCGCGATGAAAAGATGGCTCAACATCGTCCCGGCGCCGGTCCTGCTGCTCTCGCTCGCGATGGCGTCGACGCAGCCGCTGATCGGCCTGTGGCTGGCCGGCGCGCCGCCTCCCGGTTACGTCGCCACGGGCCTGCATATCCCCGACAGCGCGCTGTTCCTCCAAAGCATGCGCATGTTTTTCAACGGATTCGAGTCGCAATATGTCACCTGTCAGTCGCCCGCTATAAGCGGGATTCAGTTTTACCCGCTGCCGCACCTGTGGCTATACGGCGTGGTCGGTGCTCTTGCCCGCGCCCTTGGCCTGAGTGATTTCGCAATGTATTTCATTGCCAACGGCGTCGGGGCGTTTGTCTACCTGCTGGCGGTTTATTTTTTCCTGCGCGAAGTGGCGCGGAAAAACTGGCGGCTGCCGTTCGCGTTGTTTTGCCTGAGCGGCGGTCTCGGGGGCGTTCTCTATTTGTCAACGCGGCTGCTCGGCCTGCAATCGTCTCCCGCGTTTGCTGACTACTTCCGGCGTTTCGCGCTCTACGAGTTGTTCGAGGGCGCCCACCTGCAGCCGGTTTTGTGTTTCCCGCGCCTGTACTACACCCTCTCGCTTGCACTGTGCCTGGGCGCGCTCACGCTGCTGATCAGAGGTCACAGGCAAAACAATCGGCGCGCGCTCACCCTCGCCGGGCTTCTGTTCCTGCCGGGCATGTTTATCGACATGCGATACGGCGCATTCACGCTCGCGCTCGCCTTCCTCTACCTCTGGCAGGAAAAGATCCCGGGCCGGTCGCTCAACAATGCCTTCTCGGTTGCCTGGCTCGTAGTGCCTGGGTTTGCCGGCGCCGCCGCCGGGTGGCTCCTTCTTCGTACCAACCCGGCCGCCATCCAAAACCACATCGACGTGGCCAACACTGCGATGTGGCTGACGCCGTTTCTCAGCGTTGCGGCCCTGCACCTGCTTGTCGCCCCGCGCGAAGTGTTCCATCGTGCCGCGCGGCTGCCACTCTTGGAAAAGACACTGGCGTTCGGCGCCATCGGCTACCTGGCCGCGTTTGCCGTGCTATTTGCCGCATACCAGATCTACTGGGGCAACGTCCTGGTCGCGCGCGACGCCGCCGCCGCGCTCGCCGTCTCCGACTGGGCCTTCATTGGCGCGGCCGCGGGCATTGCATGGAGCATTTTGCAGTTACGCGTGCAGGCGAGGCGCCCGCACCACAATACCGCGCAGCCGGATTGGATCGTCCTTTGGCTGTTGTCGTTCCTGGTGATGTCAATTACGGCGTTCGGCGGGGGCTGGTGGCTCAAATTCGGGCCGCAACGCTTCCAGATCTTTCTGTGGCTGCCGCTGTGCATCGTGTCGGCCAACGCGATCGAACAACTTCGCGCACAACAGCCCGCGCGCGCACGCGCGGTCACGGCGGCGCTCATCGTCTGCGGCGTCTGTTCGCTCGTCGCCGCCGTGCTCTTCTTTCAAGGCCCGCTGGCGTTCCAACTTCAGGCTGCCGAGAGCGCCCGCCCGCCGTATGCCGGTTATCATGCCGAAGTCATGACGACCAACGACGCCGCGGCCATTGGCGCGATCGGCGATGGGATTGTTCTCGCGCCCAACCTCGCTGCCGACGCCGTCGCACTAAACCGCCCAAACCGGGTTGTCTGGGGCACCGGCTCGTTCAACATGTCCGATCAACCTTATGCGGCCATGGAATCCGAGGTGGCCAGATTTTTCGGGCCGGACGCGCCGGCGGAGTGGCGCCTCGAGTTTATACAGAAATGGTGCGTCGCCTGGGTGTACTGCCCTGAAACGTGGCCGGTGTCCACCGCGGCGATTGAACAGATCCGGGCGCTGCCCTGCCTGGAAGAAACGGCCCGCCACGGCAACGCTGTCGTTTTCCGCGTCATCGCGCACCCGCGCGCGATTTGACAAGATGCGCCTTCCGCCGACATAGTTTATAGGTTAACTGAATGAATTCCCGGAGAATCTCATGGGCGTAAAGATGCTTTTCCTGATAGGGGCGCCGAGATCGGGCACGACGATGCTCGAACGGATTTTGTCGTCGCACTCGATGATCCTCGGCGGGCCCGAGCCGCACATCATGACGCCGCTGGCCCATCTGGGCGTCTGGGCAAAAGTCGACAAGGCCCCCTACGATCACATCCTGTCGGCGGAGTCGCAGAAACTTTTCGTCGAATCGCTGCCAAACAAAGAGCAGGACTACTGGGACGCGTGCAGGGCCTATTGCGACGTGTTGTACGGCAGGCGCCTCTCGACGAGCAGCAAGTCCATCTGCCTCGACAAGACGCCCGCCTACGCGCTGATCTGCCCGTTCCTGGCAAAAGTCTTCCCGGACGCGAAGTACGTCACGCTGACGCGCCACCCGCTGGCGATGTTCTCGTCGTACGCGAACTCGTTTTTCGACGGCAACTACGAACTCGCGCATAACTTCAACCCGATCATCCTGACCTACGTGCCGGCCCTGGCCCGGTTCATCCGCCAGAGATACGTCCCCAACTTCCATGTCCGCTACGAAGACCTCGTCAAAGACCCCGAAACCTGGATGGAGCGCATCTACGCCCACGTCGGCGTGCCGTTCGAGAAGGAGACAATCGAGTACGGTAAGAGCGAAGGCGAGGGCGGCGCCGTGGGCCGAAAAGGCCTCGGCGATCCCATTGGCGTGAAGCAGCACTCGAGGCCAACCACAAAATCGGTGAAGAAATGGGTCGAAGAACTCTTGGCGGACCCGTCGCGGCTCGAACTGATGCGGCGCGTGGTCGCGCAAGTCGATCCAGAAGACCTCAAGACAATCGGCTACCCCGTCGAGTCGTTATGGAAACCGTTGGAAGAACCCGAAGGCAGACCGGTGACGGTAAAGAAACCCAAGCTCGACCGATACCGCCTCCAGCGCAAGATGATTATCATGCTCCGGCGAAGAGCGCAAAAAGGCGGCCTGTTCCACAAGCTGCTCAAGAAAGCCCAACTCACCTGCGACGTCCTGCTAAGGGAGCAGTAACCTTTACGCGCCCACTATGCCCCGATGCCTGAGCAGGGCCATCACCCGTTCCGCGCTCTCATCGAGGGTCTCGCAGTCGGTGCACACGACGAGTTCGGGGTTGAGCGGCTCCTCGTAGGGCGCGCTGATGCCCGTGAACTCCTTGACCTCGCCGGCCCGCGCTTTCTTATACAGGCCCTTGGTGTCGCGGCTCTCGCAGGCCTCGATGCTGCATTTGACATAGACTTCGAGGAAACTGTCGCTCGCAACCGCCCGCGCCTTGTCCCGGTCGGCGCGGTACGGCGAGATGAACGCCGTCATCGCGACAAGGCCCGCCTGCTGAAACAGGTTCGCCACCTCGCCTATCCGCCGGATGTTTTCCTCGCGGTCGGACGGCGAAAATCCGAGGTTCTTGTTGAGCCCGTGCCGGACGTTGTCCCCATCCAGCACGTAGGTGCGGCAACCCAGCTCAAACAGGCGCTTCTCGACAGCGTGGGCCAGCGTCGATTTGCCCGAACCAGACAGGCCCGTGAACCAGATCACCGCCGATTTGTGACGGTTCATCTGCTCGCGGTCCTGCCTCGTTATTTCCCCATGATGCCACGTAATGTTCTTGCTTTTGATTTCGTCCGACATGCTGCTTTCCTTCTTTAACTCGTGAGTTGCTACGGGAATAGGAGTATACCAGTCGAAACTCCTGAAAGTCGAAGGTTTTATATATTGACAATACCGCCATAGCTGCGTATACTGCCACCGCTGAAGTCTGGTTGTGGTTCACATGAGGGGCGCGTTATGTCGGAAGGGCACCGGGCAGGATATTACAGGGACAGGTACGGGCGCTGG
>JAPLKX010000741.1:0-7600 GCA_026387845.1 Candidatus Hydrogenedentota bacterium
TTTGAGGATTTTGGCGGTGAGGCCGGGGTCGCGTTGAACGTGGTCGCTGATTTGGGAGACGGCGGCGGCGGGGTCGCCGGTGATTTGGAGGACTTCAGCGACGACGGCGGGGAGTGCGGGCAGTTCGCCAACGCAAGCAATCACGGCTTCGACGGCTTCATGTCGATTGATGTCCATTTTGTCGTAACCTTTATCGCGAAAGTAATAGCGGACACGGCGCATGGTTAAGGGCATACGCCGTAGTGCTTCCCACCACGAGTTCTCTGACTTTGGTGTGCCCATAGGCCCCCATAATGAGCAAATCCGCGTCGGACTGCCTTGCGTAATCGACAATGGTTTCGCTTGGATCGCCCGGCTTGAGGACGTAGTCGACGTGCAGTGAGACGCCTCGCAACAGACCCTCGGCTTCCTCCAACAGACTCCGCGCCGACTCATCCCCCACAACCAGGACATGGCACGGCACCTGCCATTCTACTCCGATTCCGGCGGCTTTTTCCAGCGCGGTGCGGGCGTGGCTCGATCCGTCGTAGGCGACCAGAAACAGCCTGTGGCGGAGCGTGTCGGTCCCGGTGACGAGCACGGGCCGCTTGGCCCTTCGGACGACCGCGGCGGTGGTCGATCCGACGACCCCGTCCAGCCATTCGGAATGCTCGCCGCCGCGGCCCATGACGATCAGGTCGGCGCCCAGGCTTCGGTCGACGATGCTTCGGACCACCATTCCGGTGACCTGTTCGGCCTCGCAGGGCACGCCGGCCTCGCGGCAAATGCCGACGAACGAGTCGAGCGCGGCTTTACCGCGTTCTTCGAGCAGCATGGCGATGTTGCCCTGGTAGTTTACGTAGGGTGCGGTGCCGAGTGACGCGGAGATGTCGCGAAGGAAGGGGCCTTCGAGGAGCTTGACGTCGACTACGTGTATGCCGAGGAGAGAGGCCTTGTACTTCTGGGCGAGCGCGACGGCGTAACGTACGCCGCGTGTAGCGGGCTCGCTGCCGTCGGTGGGAACGAGGAATCGTTTCATCCGGTATCTCCTTTGACGAGGTCGCCAAACGCCCGCAGCAGGCCGATGCCGTGTTTCTGGCTTTTTTCGGGGTGGAACTGGAATGCGAAGATGTTGCCGCGGCCGACCATGGCGGCAAACTCGACGCCGTACGTGCACGTGGCAAGGACGAGGCTTTCGTCGGCGGGCCGGGCATAGTAGCTGTGGACAAAATAGACGTAGGGTTCGGGCGGGATGTCTTTGAACAGCCGGGCCGCCCGGCCGTCAACGGGTTTGATGCTGTTCCAACCCATGTGCGGGACTTTGAGGCCGGTTTTCCTGGCGTCGGGAAACCGGACAACCCTGCCGGGAAGGATGCCGAGCCCTTTCGAGACGCCGCCTTCCTCGCTCTCCTCGAAGAGCAATTGAAGGCCGACGCAGATGCCGAGGAATGGCCTTCCGCTGGATGCGGCGTCGCGGATGGGTTGGATAAGGCCGCGGGATTTGAGACCCTTGTAGCAGTCTTTGAACGCGCCGACCCCCGGCAGAACCACGGCGTGAGCGGCGGCAATGATGCCCGGGTCGTCGGTGATGGTAGCGGGGTGGCCGGCCTTTTCTAAACCTTTCTGGGCGCTACGGAGGTTTCCCATGCCGTAGTCGACGATGGCAATCACGCGGTAAGAGTTCCTTTGGTGGAGGGCACGCCGGCGACGCGCGGGTCGAGTTTGACGGCTTCGGCGAGGGCCCGAGCAAATGCTTTAAAGATCCCTTCAATGGAATGATGCACGTTGTTGCCGTAGCGTAGCACGATGTGGAGGGTGGTTTTGCTGTTTACGGCGAATGCGCGGAAAAATTCTTCGACGAGCTCGGCGTCAAACTCCCCCACTCTGCCTTTGAGCGCCGGGGCGTTGAACGCCAGGAAGGGCCGGCCGCTGATGTCGACGGCGACTTCGGCGAGCGCTTCGTCCATGGGTACGGCGGCATGGCCGAACCGGGTGATCCGGGCTGCGTCACCGACGGCCTGGGCGAACGCTTTACCCAGGCAGATGCCGATGTCTTCGACCGTATGGTGAGCATCGACCTGGAGATCGCCTTTGGCGGTGACATCGAGGTCGAACAGGCCGTGGCGGGCGATATGGGTGAGCATGTGGTCCAGGAACCCGACGCCCGTGTTGATGTTGATCGAGCCGGCGCCGTCGAGGTTGAGGCGGAGTTCGATCCGGGTTTCTTTTGTTTCTCTGTTGACTTCAGCGCGCCGCATGGGTTTCTCCAGCGTTCATTTTTCTTTTTCTACTGTCTACTGAGGGACACCCCCCACAAATGCCAGGGGGCGTCCCAACTTGATTATACATTTTGTTCAGCGCCCCAGCGAGAGGCGTTCGGCCAGGAACTGGGGCAAGCCGACCTCGATGACTTTTTCGGCAGCGAGTTTGATGGGATACGAGACGCGGACAAGCTCGTATTCGCGCGTGTCGGTGTCGAACAGCCCGAACGCGGCGCGTCTGTCGCCATCGCGTGGCTGGCCGACGGATCCGGGGTTGATGAGGTAAGTTTTATTTTCTTCGAGCATGAAGCGGGTTGCGTCTTCGAATGTGTCGATCGAGAGGTTGCTGTCAGCGGAGAAGATGCCGGGGCAATGGGTGTGGCCGAAGAAGCATACGGTAACTTCTTGTTCTTTGAGGAAATTGAGGTGTGGGATGACGTCTTCCCAACTGAACATATAGGTGTCGCGATCCATGGGCGAGCCGTGTACGGCGAGGAAGTGCTCGAACCGCCGGGTGTTTGGAAGGCTTCTGAGCCAGTCGAGATTGACGGCCTTGAGGTTTTCGCGCGTCCAGATAGCGGCGGCCAGGGCGACGGGATTGAACCCCCAGGGTTCGGAAGCGCCGCATGCGACGGCGTCGTGGTTTCCGCAGATGGTCGGGATCTGCCTTTCCCGGACCATTTCGACGCATTCATTGGGGTTTCCGTTGTAGCCGACAACATCGCCGAGGCAGACGACCTGGTCGACGCCGATGTTGTCGATCTTGTCGAGGACGGCGATCAGGGCCTGCAGGTTGGCGTGGATGTCGGAGATAATGGCGTACTTCACCGTATCGCCTCCCGGGTTGCGGGTGGCCCTGGCGGGTGCTGCGCGGGATTACGCCCTCTTGAACAGACCCCCGCATTGGGCCTTCTTCACCACAGCATATTTTGCCTGAACGCGGCGGAGCTTTCAACAGACGGCCCGGAGCCGTTATGGCGCCGGTGCCGGTGCGGGAGCCGGAGGCTGTGGTGATGCGGCGGCCAGTTCGAGGTAGTTGGAGTAGATCCAGGGGGTCCATTCGCCGAGGATCTCGAGCTCGGCTTCGACTCGGTACTTGCCGGGGCCCGGGGGTATGAAGTCGAAGTCGAACCCGATGCCCTGGGCAATTTGTTTGCCGTCCTGGATTACGGTGAACCGGCATTCATGGGGCGCGGCGGCCCGAAGTCTTACCGACGGGTCGAACGGGATGGATTCGCCGATTCCGGCTTTTCCCTGGGGCCCTTCGGCCATCCAGACAAACCCGCGCGCGTCGGCAATCGCGTCAAACGCGACAAATACCCTGCCGGCCCGAAGCGCGTCGATAAGGTCTTTTTCGGTGAGGTTTTGCGCGAAAATGTGGGTGTTGACGTATCGGGCGGAATTCTCGTATTTGTCCAAATCAAAGCGATAGATTTGCATGCCGGGTTCGAGGGGTCCGAAGAGTATGCGGAGTGCGAGCCGGGTAACTGCGTTGAGCTTGAGTTCTTTAATAGGCGCATCGTTATTCTCGCCGCTGGTCGATTTTATGGCGAGGGTGTTGTTTGGCGTATAGAAGAATCGGAATCCCTGGTTCTGGTGGGCGTCATTTGCGCCAATCCCGACGATTTTCCGGTTTCGGTTGAGCGTGTCCAGGCGTTCGAGGAACGGGGTGGGCCGGTCGAAGATGAGGCGGAACGTCTGATCCGGGTATTTTCGGATGGAGAAGAGCATGTCGGGAATGAGGGTTCTGAAGTCTTCGTCCTTGACGTCGACATGGGTGTTGTAGATTTCGATGCCGGTCAGTTGGTCGAGGTGCCAGAGCCGCGGCTCTTCGCAGTGTGCGAAGAAAAGAACGCCGCCGGCCTCGGCGATTTTTCGTGCGGTGTCGTGCGGGTCATCGCTGTTGCGCAATATGGTGTTGTCAGGCATTCCCCAGGGCATGAAGCCCTCGCTCATCTCATAGCCACGGACAAACAGCTTGCCGTCGTGGAGGCCTTTCCAGCCTTTGGAATAGTCGGCGATGTCGCCGTCGCAGTGGTCGGAGGTGAAGATGAAGTCGAGGTCGCATTTTTTGAGTACGCCGAGGATTTCCTCGGGTGTGACGATACTGTCGTGGCTGAGTTCGGTGTGGTTGTGCATGATGCCGCGGTACTCGTTCCAGTTGGAGCGCAGCGGGGGCGTGACCCGTTTGGCGCGGATGGCTTCCCAGGCTTTCTGCTGCCGGGGAAAGACGACGAACCGGTTGTAGAGCGGCTTTCGAAATACGACGCCGAACACGACTACCGCAATGAGGACCAGTACGACAACAACCCTTGCGCCCCAGACGAGCCCGGCGCGCAAACAACCGCGTTTTTGTGTTTTGTTTTGCATAAGTGAAAGATAACGGATTGAATGCGCAGTGGTCAAGCGGGAAGATTCGAACGATCCGTCCAATCCGTCGGATCCGTCCGATCCTTCCGTCTAGCCTCCTCCTTGCCGCGCTTGACAGGGGGTCGGTAGAGTCGTTAAAGTTACGGAAATCTGCCAAGTG
The DNA here is from genome assembly GCA_026387845.1 of Candidatus Hydrogenedentota bacterium. Taxonomy (GTDB): domain Bacteria; phylum Hydrogenedentota; class Hydrogenedentia; order Hydrogenedentales; family SLHB01; genus JAPLKX01. Next base: position 4,771 of record JAPLKX010000741.1, read on the forward strand.
AGGGGAGGTACGTGCTATTAACCGTGGAGCTTTAACACATCGGGAAAGAGGGAGAATGTACGTACCAACGAGATTATTTTTGACGCGCGGAGTGGGTCGTCACCGCGAGAAACTATCGAGTTTCGAGATGGCGCTTCGCAACTGCGGGATCGCGCAGTTTAACCTGGTTCGCGTATCGAGCATTTACCCGCCCGGCTGCAAGATAATCAAGATCGAGAAGGGGTTGCCGGAACTGAAGGCGGGCCAGATCGTTCACGTGGTGATGAGCGAGGTGGCGACGAACGAGCCGCGGCGGCTGATGGCGGCGGCGGTGGGCGTGGCGATCCCGCGCGACCCAAACCAGTTCGGGTACCTCTCGGAGCACCACAGTTTCGGGCAGACGCAGAAGAAAGCCGGCGATTACGCCGAGGATCTGGCGGCGGAAATGCTGGCAACCGTGATGGGTGTTAAGTTCGACATGAACAAGAGCTGGGACGAGAACCGGGAGATCTGGCGGATCAGCGGGAAGTTCGTCCGTACAATGAACGTTACTAAAACGGCGCTTGGCGACAAAGACGGGCGCTGGACGACCGCGCTGGCCGCAGCCGTTCTGATACCGTAACATAACGCAATTATTTTTTTGGCGGCCGCGCCGGGTGTTCGAGCCGGGCGCGGCCTTGCTTATGCGGGAGGGTTTGAACGAGATGGACGGCCAGTCCAGTTTTTTGTTGGGGAAGAAGATCGCGGCGCCGGCGGTACGCGCGGGGATGACGGTGCGCGAGTTGGTGGAATCGACGTTTCTGGCGTACAACAGCGCGCGGCTGAAAGAGGCGTGCCGGTTGTTCACGGTGAAGATGCTCGAGCCGAACGTGACGATCGGGATGTCGTTGAGCGGGGCGTTGACTCCGGCGGGGCTGGGTTCGTCGTGCATCATCCCGCTGATCGAGCACGGAATGGTGGACTGGATCGTGAGCACGGGGGCGAACCTTTACCACGACACGCATTTTGCGCTGGGGAAGGCCCTGCACGCGGGCAGCCCGTTTGTGAACGACACGGTGCTGCGCGAGAACGGGATTGTGAGGATCTACGACGTCCTGTTTTCGTACGATGTGCTGCTCGACACGGACCGGTTTTATTACGAACTGATGTTCGCGGACGAGTTTCAGCGCACAATGGGGACCGCAGAGTTTCACAACCTTGTCGGGAAGTACCTGGCGGCGCGGGAAGAAGCGCTGGGCGTAAAAGGCACGAGCGTGCTGGTGGCGGCGTACAGGGCGGACGTGCCGGTGTACACCTCGTCGCCGGGAGACAGTTCGATCGGGATGAACGTTGCGGCGGCCGCGCTGAAAGGCAGCCGTTGCGCGATCGACCCGAGCCTGGATGTGAACGAGACGGCCGCGATTGTTTACGAGGCGGCGCAGAACGGACATAGCGCCGTGGTGATTTTCGGGGGCGGGTCGCCGAAGAATTTCATGCTGCAAACGGAGCCGCACATCCAGGAAGTGCTGGGGCTCGAGGAGTCAGGGCATACGTACTTCCTGCAGTTCACGGACGCGCGGCCCGACACCGGCGGGCTGAGCGGGGCGACGCCGTCGGAGGCGGTGAGTTGTGGCAAGGTGGATCCGGAATACCTGCCGGACGCGATTGTCTGCTACCTGGACACCACGGTGGCCATGCCGATCCTGACCGCGTACGCCATCGATGCCCACCCCGCGCGCCCGCTGAGGCGGTTGTACGCGCGGCGCGGCGAAATGTTGAAGGCCATAGCCTCCGCAAGCCCGCGGCGGCCCGGCGGGGAGGCTTAGGCGGATGGCGGGCGGGCTGCCAATAGAAGAAAACTTCCTGGGACTCGAGGCGAGTCAGTCGGATCCGGAGACATCGAGGGTGATCGTGGTTCCGGCGCCGTTCGAGGCGACGTCGTCGTACGGGACGGGATCGCGGCGCGGGCCGGGTGCGATCCTCGAGGCGTCGCACCATGTCGAGTTCTACGATTGCGCGCTGGGGTTTGAACCAGTGCAGGCGTGCGGCGGGATTGCCACAGTAGCGCCGGTTCCGTTTCATGACTTGCTGCAAAAAGAGGGCGAGACCGCGGGGGCGGCGTTCGCGGACCGGCTCGAGGAGGCTGTGGGACGGTGGCTGGACGCGGGGAAGTTTGTGGTGACGCTGGGCGGCGAGCACAGTTCAATCGTAGGGGCGTTTCGAGCCCACGCGAAGCGGTTTCACGACCTGACGGTGCTCCAGTTGGACGCGCACAGCGACCTGCGGGACGAATATCTTGATAACCCGTGGAGTCACGCGAGCGCGTTGCGCAGGATCCTGGATTTTCACGACCACGCGGTGCAGGTGGGTATCCGCAGCGAAGAGAGCAAGGAACGGGAGACGGCGGGCGAACTCGGTGTGAAGACTTTCTACGGGCATGTGATCGCGCGCCAGGCGGAGGCTGGCGAAGACTGGATTTCGGGTGTGGTGTCTGCGGCACGGGAGCGGGTGTATGTGACGCTGGACGCGGACGTGTTCGACCCGCCGCTGGTGCCGGCTACAGGCACGCCGGAACCGGGGGGACTGACGTGGCACCAGATGGACCGGCTGTTGCAGCGGTTGTGCTCCGAGCGGGAAGTGGTGGGTTTCGACGTGAGCGAGTTGGCGCCAATCGAGGGCGTCCGGGTTTCAGAGTACACGCTGGCAAAGATCATCTACCGGTTCATCGGATACAGGTTTGGCTGATAGCGGATTTCGGATTGCGGGAAAGCTCACACCGAGCCACAGCACGCACGGACGAACACGAACCGGCACGGACAAAAATCAGCGCAGCCAAGGGGAGACTCGAGGTGCCACGCGGTGGGGTCGCGCG
>JAPLKX010000741.1:7623-15346 GCA_026387845.1 Candidatus Hydrogenedentota bacterium
GAGCCGCGGTCGCGCGGGAGCGCGACCCCACCGCGTGGCGACCCCACCGCGTGGCGCCTTGGCCGGTTGGACCTACTCCAGTTGCAGATCCACCCGTGCGGTTTCTGGGGGGGTTTGTGCGGCGCCGTAGAAGGTGACGACGAGTTGGCGTTCGGGCACGCCAAGGTCGAGCAGCCAGCGCCGGACGTTCTCGGCGCGGAGGCGCGAGAGGTCCATGGCTTCGGACTCGGGTTGGGCGGGATTGCCGTGGCCGGAGACGCGCAGCCTGAGGCGGGGCCATTCGGCGAGCAGTTGTTTGACCCCGCGCAGGTAGCCTTTGGCTTCGCCGGTAAGATCGGTTGCGCCCCGGGCGAACAGCACGGGATCCAGCGCGGGCAATTGGTCGGGCGCGCCGTCGTGGTCTTTGTACCCGTTGACGGTCTCGGGTTCGTTGGGGCTGACGTCGATTTTGTCGGGGATGCCGTCGCGGTCGTTGTCGGGGTCGGGAGAGCCGTCTTCGTCTTCGAAATTGTCGAAATCTTCGGCAAGGCGGGGGTCGGCGTCCTGGAGGTCGGGTATCTGGTCGTTGTCCGCATCTTGGTGGAGAATGGCATCCAGGTCGGCCTGGGCGAGTTCAAGGGCTTTTTGGGCGCGCGGCCAGGCTGCGCTGTAATTGAGGGTATGTTCGGCCCTGCTGAGCATGGCGGTGAAGTCGGCGTAGATGATGGGAGAGCATTGGACCGCCTTGTCCCTGTCGAGATCGAGGTAAGCCGCCTTCAGTTGCTGGAACTTTTCCTGGCATTCTTCAAAGGAGGCCGGCGGCGCGGGCGGTTGGGGCGCGGTTGAGTCGATGGGACAAAGCCGAATAGCGGCCTCGCTCATATGTTTGGCGAGCCCGGCGTAATCCCACATGGCCTGCCTGTCGCCGAGCCTTGATTGGTCCCGGGCTATGGCAAGATACTGCAGGGCCGAAAAGTATTCGTAGGGGGCAGTGGACGCCGCGCCGCGCCGGTGCGCTTCACGAACCGATTCCGCGGCAGAGTCGAGTGTGACTTTTTCGAGCCGCGCATAGTCGCGGGTCACCGGAATCATGTGAACGCCAAGATTGGACGTCCGGCACCCAGCCGCCAACAGCAAACCTGAAGCCAAGAGAATCGTCGAAAACCGCATGGCGTCTTTCCCTCGGGTCGTTGATTTCGAGTTGAGCCGAGTATAGCAGGTTGGCCGCCGCGGTGGAATGCGGCCTGCAAGAAGTGAGACGCTGAGAAGGGCCGGCGGAGAAAAAGGGCGGGGTGTTGTTCCACTGTGGAACGGTTCGTTTCATATTAGTGGCGGGGGTTGTCTTAACATGCGGACAGTTTAATCGCGGTTTCTTGCACAGGCGATAAGCGCTGCATGGGGAAGGAGCAGCTATGCAAGACGATGGCGAACTGGTGGTGCGATGTCTCGAAGGCAACACCGACGCCTACGCGGACCTCGTGCATCGGTACCAGCACGCCGTTTACGCGACGGCCTATTATTACGCGGGCCGTTATGGTGCGGCGGAAGACATAGTTCAGGAAGCGTTTTTGACAGCTTACCGGAGCCTGCCTTGGCTCAAACAGGGCGATAAGTTTGGCCCGTGGCTGAAAAGTATAACGTGCCGTACGGCCGCAAACTGGCTGCGGCGGCATCAGAAGCAGTTGTCGCGCGAGACGCCGCTTCCGTTCAGGCGGACGATATCAATTGAAGATGCACGAGAAGGCCCGCGCGGGTTGGTGGAGAGGGCGGAGCGGTTTGACCGGGTACAGCGGGCGATCAACTCACTTCCGGAACGTTACCGGCTGCCGGTAATCCTGCGTTACCTCCAGGAGCTGAATTACGACGAGATCAGCGCCTTTACCGGTGACACGCGGGAGGAAATCCGGGGTGTGTTGCAGCGTGCGGGCAGTCAGTTGCGAGACCTGCTGGCGGACATAGATTCGTCGGACGGGTCGAAGCTGGATACGGGCAGGCCGGGTCCGGCTGGAAATTCAGGGCAATTTTAAGGGAGAACGCGGTTGGCGTCATGCGCCCAAATATCTAATCTGCTTCAGGCGTGGATCGACGAGGAGTTGAGCCACGGCGAGCGGGTTATTTTAGAGCAGCACTTGGCGGAATGCCCTGGCTGCCGTGTGGTCGCCCGGAAACATCAACGTGTTGCGGCGCTTCTTTTTGAGTCGTTTGGCGGGAACCGGCTGAAACACGATTTGGCGCCCGCCATCATCGAGAACCTGCCGCCGATGGAACCGCTCCGCATTAACGTCAAACCGGAGATGGGGCGGCGTGAAGTGAAGCCGGAACGGACGCTTGCGTTGACGCACGTGATCCCGGCGGTAGCGGCGATGGTGCTTTGCGTGGTGGGCGTGGTGCTTTATCTGAACTGGCCGCCGGAGCCGCAGCGGGCGGAAGGCGCGGTGGGTGTGGTGACGTGGTGTGGCGGCGAGGTGAACCAGGGGAGCGGGCCGGTGCGCCCATTCAGCCGGGCCTACACGAGCAACTATGTGCGGCTGGGCCAGAAGTTTCAGACGGGGCCGAAATCCAACCTGATGCTGTCGCTGCGCGGACCGACGCTGCTGAAAGCCAACGAAAAGACCCGCCTCAGCGTGACCGACGACCGCGCGGTCCAGTTGGAAGAAGGCCAGGTGTGGTTGCGTGTGGCCAAAGAGAACCGGCAATTCAAGGTCTACACGCCGGCGGGCGAGGTGACGGTGCTGGGGACGGTTTTTGACGTGATCGTAACGGGTTCGAAAGCCGTGATTACGGTGGTTGAGGGTGTGGTGCAGGTGAGCAACGGGATTTCGAAAGTACGCGTGGACTCCGGGGAGCAGGTGGAGATGGTAGCGGGCCATGAGATCGAGCCGACGCGGGTGCTGGCGGCGGAGGAAGTGACAAGGTGGGCGGAAACGATTCAGCCGGACACGCAGGCGGACGCGGTTTTCACCGAGACGGTCCAGATGCGAGGCACCGAGGAACTGCAGGCGGAACAGGTGTTCGTCGTCATCACCAACCAGGCGAATGGCGACGGCGTGGTATCGAGTTTTGAACTGGCGTGGGAGCCCAATGCGGGCAATTCCCCGCACTGCGGGTATTTCATACACGTTTACAACGACAAGATGGAAGAATTATTCAGCAATCACGTTCAGGGCGAGTTGTTCGAGAAAGGCGGCCGGAGTTCGGTGACGATCCCCGTACCGGGCAAGCCGATATCCGGCGTCAACGTGATTCACATAAAGTTGGTCCCCGATTTTACTACCGGCAACGCGAAGACCTCGTTCAGCCGGATTTCTGCGATGGGCATATGAGCGCCCGCCGCATTAATGAGCCACCAAAGTCAGGAGATGGGTCCGTGGAGCGCAAGGTAACAAAATCTACCTCAAGTCACTCCTTCCCCAAGAGTAACTGCAGCCAGTATGTGCCCGCGACCCATCTCCCTGACTTTGCTTATAAATCAAGCTTTGCAACCAGTTTAACGCTTCTTCATGGGACGGACTTACGGAGACAACGTGTGATTCTGCCTCGAGTCACTCCTTCCCCAAGAGTAACTGTCACACCTCTATAAGTCCGTCCCATCTCCAACCTTTATGATTTACGGTCTAGGATGGGCAGGGCGTCCGGTCGGGCGGGACGCCCTGCCGCTGTGCTGGTAGGATGAGCTCTGCGTCCGCTGTAGCGGCCGCTAGAACGGCCGCTATTGAAGGTGGGCGGCTACCAGCTTATGTCGTTAAGATTTTACCACAGTACTGTATATTGTGTTTTGTGGGAATTTTCGACACTGCGACTTTCACAACTGCTTGACCGTCAAGCAGTTGTTGTTTTTCCAGCCGGGCCTTTTTGGTCCAATCTGCGCAAACTGCCGCAAAAAAAATGTTTGAGACAAGACCTGTTCGGGATCGCGTGGGACAATTGGGACTTTTGAGACCCTTGGGACAATTGGAGTTAGCGCGGTCTTGCGGCGTTGGGCGTCTTGTGGTTGAATCAAGCTCCTGCTTGACCGCAGCTTGAACGCCACCGCATCTGCGCAACGAACACTTCCCCGCCTCTCCCCCACCTGTTCCCCCACGGAACTGTTTAGTGCTATCTGCCGCGGTTGATGTCGGCGTGGTACTCCTGGAGGGACTTGACGTATCGGTGTCCGTTCTTTTGGGCGGCGATACCTCGAGCGGTGGCAAGCGCAGCGGCGGCGGTGGTGATGTAGGGGATCTTGTATCGAATGGCCGCTTTCCGGATGTAGGAGTCGTCGGTCATTCCGAGCTTTCCGATGGGCGTGTTGATGACAAGCTGAATCTCGCCGTTTTTGATGGCGTCGACAAGGTTTGGCCGGCCTTCGTGCATTTTCTTGACGAACTCGACATCGAGCCCGTTTGATTTGAGGTAATCGCAGGTGCCTTTTGTGGCCTTGATGCGGAACCCGAGGGCCAGCAGTTGGCGGTCGGTCTCGACGATGCCGGGCTTGTCCGGGTCGGCGATTGTCATAAGGACGGCGCCCTCGAGCGGCAGGGGTTGCTGGGTCGCCTCTTCGGCTTTGTAAAATGCCAGGCCAAAGCTGTCGGCCATGCCGAGGACCTCGCCGGTCGACCGAATCTCGGGACCGAGAACGGGGTCGACTTCCGGGAACATATAAAATGGGAACACCGCCTCTTTGACGCCAAAATGCGGAATCGGCAGGTGGCGGAGGTTGAGGTCTTTAATCTTTTTGCCCAGCATGATTTGTGTGGCGATGTTGGCCATGGGGATATTACAGACTTTGGAAACGAGCGGGACAGTCCGAGAGGCTCTCGGGTTGGCTTCGAGTATGTACACTTGATCCTCGGCGATAGCGTACTGTATGTTCATAAGCCCCACCACATTGAGTTCTATGGCGATTTTTCGTGTGTATTCCTGGATGGTTTCGGTGTGTTTTGTAGGGATGCTGATCGGGGGTATTACACACGCCGAATCGCCCGAGTGGATTCCAGCCAGTTCGATATGTTCCATGATGGCGGGGACGAACGCGTCGGTACCGTCGGCGATAGCGTCGGCTTCGCATTCGATGGCGTTTTGGAGGAACCTGTCGATGAGTATGGGCCGTTCTGGGGTGACTTCGACGGCTGCGGCGACGTATTGGCGGAGCATTTCCTCGTCGTGGACGACCTCCATTCCGCGTCCGCCGAGGACATAGGACGGGCGTACCATGAGCGGGTATCCGATCCGTGCGGCGACTTCGAGCGCTTCTTCGAGTGTGCTGGCCATCCCGGATTCGGGCTGCGGGATTCCGAGGCGTTTCATGACTTGGCGGAACCGGTCGCGGTCTTCGGCGAGGTCGATGGTTTCGTGGGAGGTGCCGAGGAGGTTGACGCCGGCTTCAGCGAGTTGCCGGGCAATGTTAAGGGGAGTCTGGCCGCCGAACTGAACAATGACGCCTTCGGGCTTTTCTTTTTCGTAGATGCTGAGTACGTCCTCGACGGTGATGGGCTCGAAATAGAGTTTGTTCGAGGTGTCGTAATCGGTGGAGACGGTTTCGGGGTTGCAGTTGACCATGATGGATTCGATGCCGAGGTCGCGCAGGGCAAATGCGGCGTGAACGCAACAGTAGTCGAACTCGATGCCTTGCCCGATCCGGTTTGGGCCGCCGCCGAGCACCATGACTTTGCGGTTCTTGGTAACGGACACCTTGTCCGCGGCATTGTAGGTCGAGTAGTAGTAGGCGGCATTCTCGACGCCGCTGACGGGCACAGCGTCCCACGCCTCGACGACGCCGATCCGGATTCGGGCGTTTCTGATGTCGGTTTCGCTGATGCCGAGGAGTTGGGCGAGGTAGCGGTCGGCGAACCCGTCTTTCTTGGCTTGGCGGAGTACGTCGTCGGGTAGTGCGCGGCCTTTGAACGAGAGGATCGTTTTTTCGAGGTCCACGAGTTCTTTCATCTGCTGGATGAACCACTTTTTGATGTAGGTTTTTTCGTGGAGGGCGTTGACGTCAGCGCCTTTTTTGAGCGCCTCGTACATGATGAATTGGCGTTCGCTGGTGGGGGTGCTGACGAGTTTCATGAGTTCATCGAGCGACTTGTCCTGGAACTTTTTGAGGCAGCCAAGCCCGTACCGGCCGGATTCGAGCGACCGGATGGCTTTCAGGAATGCTTCTTTGTAGGTTTTCCCGATGCTCATGACTTCGCCGACGGCTCTCATCTGGGTGCCGAGCTTGTCTTCGACGCCCCTGAATTTTTCGAACGCCCACCGGGCGAATTTGACGACAACGTAATCGCCGGATGGGGTGTATTTTTCGAGGGTGCCGTCGCGCCAGTAGGGGATTTCATCCAGCGTCAGGCCGCCGGCGAGCATGCTGGACACCATGGCGATGGGAAATCCGGTGGCTTTTGATGCGAGCGCGGAGGATCGGGATGTGCGCGGGTTGATCTCGATAACGACGACGCGGCCGGTTTTCGGGTCGTGCGCGAACTGGATGTTGGTGCCGCCGATGACCTGGATGGCTTCGACGATGTCGTAAGAATATTTTTGGAGCTTGGCCTGGAGTTCGGGTGCGATAGTGAGCATGGGCGCGGTGCAATAGGAATCGCCCGTGTGGATTCCCATGGCATCGACGTTCTCGATGAAACAAACGGTGATCATCTGGTTCTTGGCGTCGCGGACCACTTCGAGTTCGAGTTCTTCCCACCCCAGCACGGATTCCTCGACCAGGATCTGGTGGACAAGGCTGGCGGATAGGCCGCGGGCCGCTACGATGCGCAATTCTTCGATGTTATAGACGAGCCCGCCGCCGGTTCCGCCCATGGTGTAAGCCGGGCGTATGACGACGGGATACCCGAGTCGGTCGGCGATGGCCTCGGCCTCTTCGACGGAATACGCGAGTTCGCTGAGGGGCATCTCGATGCCGAGGCGCGTCATGGTGTCTTTGAACACCTGGCGGTCCTCGCCGCGCTCGATTGCATCGATCTGTACGCCGATCACCTTCACGCCGAACTCGTCGAGCACGCCGGCCCGGGCCAGTTCGGAAGACAGGTTGAGGCCGGACTGGCCGCCGAGGTTGGGAAGGAGTGCGTCGGGCCGCTCTTTGGCGATGATTTCGCGCATGACGTTGAGGTTGAGGGGCTCGATGTAGGTGTAGTCGGCCATGCCGGGGTCGGTCATGATGGTAGCGGGGTTCGAGTTGACCAGCACGATCTCGTAGCCGAGTTTTCGCAGGGCCTTGCAGGCTTGTGTGCCGGAGTAGTCGAACTCGCAGGCTTGCCCGATGATGATGGGCCCGGACCCGATGATCATGACTTTGTGGATGTCTTCTCGTTTCGGCATGGATATCCCTTTCCAGTGGTGCTGAATACAGCAATGCTGAGTACAGCCCCTGCCTGGCAACCGGCTCGCTCGCGGGGCACATTAAACGGAATGTGGCAGGGCCGTGTCAAGGGGAAAAAGGAAAAAACAATCTCAGATTTGAGATTTGAAATTTCAGATAGCCCGGAATGGCAGGGGACAATTTGATTGCGGATTGCGGATTGCGGATTTCCGATTGCGGATTAAGAGGAGGAGTGGGGTTGATTGCGGTGGAAGGTATGGAGAAGACGGTCGAGCCCGAAGACGCGGCCTGGGCACTGATAGGGGTAGGGAGAACCGGTTGAGCCGGTCCCCCCTCCCTCCGAACCGGACGTGCGGTTCTCCCGCATCCGGCTCTCCAGTTGATGGTTACCCCATAGGGGACTGTGCGGCCTGTGCGTGGGCGGTTGTAAGGAAGAAC
>JAPLKX010000793.1 GCA_026387845.1 Candidatus Hydrogenedentota bacterium
GACGAGGTCAACAAGCTTATCGCCGGGCCGGATGTGAATATATGCGATGAATGCGTCAACCTGTGTGCGGAGATTGTAGCGGAAGACCGGGCCAAGAAGGGCGCGAAACGGTCCATGAAGGTTCCGATTCCCGCCGAAATCAAGGCCTTTTTGGATGAATATGTGATCGGCCAGGACCGGGCCAAGCGCATCCTGTCCGTCGCCGTACACAACCACTACAAGCGCATCTCGTCCGGCGGGCAGATAGACGGGGTCGAGATCCAGAAGGCGAACGTCTTGCTGGTCGGTCCGTCGGGCTGCGGCAAAACGCTGCTGGCCCAGAGCCTGGCCAGGATGCTCGATGTTCCCTTCGCGATTGTCGACGCCACAACCCTTACTGAAGCCGGTTACGTCGGCGATGATGTCGAGAACATTATCCTGAAGCTGTTGCAGGCGGCCGATTTCGATCCCGCCCGGGCGGAAACCGGCATTGTCTACATCGACGAAATCGACAAAATCGCCCGGAAAAGCGACAGCCCGTCGATCACGCGCGACGTGTCCGGCGAGGGCGTTCAGCAGGCCCTGCTCAAAGTGCTCGAAGGGACCGTTGCCAACGTGCCGCCGCAGGGCGGGCGCAAACACCCGCAGCAGGAGTGCATCCCGGTCGACACCACCAACATCCTGTTCATCTGCGGGGGCGCGTTTGTCGGGCTCGAAAAGATCATCGAGCGCAGAACGCGCACCAACGTCATCGGGTTTAATGCCGATATCCGGCCAAAGAAAGACAGAAAGATCGGCGACCTGCTCGAACAGGTGCAGACCGAAGACCTGATCAAGTTCGGCATGATCCCCGAATTGTGCGGACGTATACCGATCGTCGCCAGCATTCATGAACTCGAGCGCGACGACCTGATCCGCGTCCTCGTCGAACCCAAAAACTCGCTGGTCCGGCAGTACGAAAAGCTGTTCGAGATCGAAAAAGTCAAATTGCGTTTCCCCGACGAAACCATCGAGGCCGTGGCCGACGTCGCCATCTCCAAGGACATGGGCGCGCGCGGGCTGCGGTCGATCCTCGAAGAAGTTATGCTTAATGTGATGTTCGACATCCCGTCGCGCAGCGACATTCGCGAATGCGTCGTCACGCCCGGCGTGATACGCAACGGCGAAGAGCCCCTGCTCGTTTACGAGCACGAGGCCCAGGGTAAGGAAAAAGGCGGGTCCGGAAAGTCAGCGTTAGCTTGACACGATCCACGTGATCTCAACGGTTTAGAATCTTTGTTCGCGACATCTGCGCTCGACGCGTAGATGTTGGCTCGAGGTCGCGAACAAAGATTCTGAATGCGGCTTCTTAGGCCTTAGGCGCGAGAGGGCACTGCGCGCGGGCGCGCGCTGATTGAGGCCGGCCGGGTCTAATACCCGACCGGCCTTTAAGTTTTCTATGGTCATCAAGAAGGAGTAGAATTTGTCCAATTCAGTCAAACAGAATCGGTCGGGGCTTGAAAAACATATGCCCGAAGAGACGGCTGCTCAACCCAAGACGGTCCACCACGGCGTTCACGAGCGGATGCCCCTGCTGCCCCTGAAAGAGGTGGTGGTGTTTCCGCACATGGTGGTCCCGTTGCTGGTGGGGCGGCCGATGTCCGTGGCCGCTATCGAAGAATGCCTGGCGTCGGGCCGGCCCCTTTTTGTGTGCGCGCAGATCGAACCCAACGAAGACTCGCCAACCGTCGAGACCCTCTACCCGGTTGGCGTCGCCGCCTCTATCCTCCAGACCCTGCGGATGCCCGACGGCACCATGAAGATCGTCATCGAAGGGCTGGGCCGGTGCGTGATCCGCAAATTGGTCCAGCGCAAGTCGCTGGTCGAGGTGCTGGTCCGGCCGATGCACTCGAGGGGCATCAACGACAAGCGCGGCCTCGCCCTCATGCGAACCACCCTCACCCAGTTCGAAGACTACGTCCGGCTCAGCCAGCGAATCGCACCCGAGATCGTTATATCGCTGCGAAACGTCACCGACGCCGAAACGCTCGCCGACCTCATCTGCGCCTATATCTCGCTGCGCACCGAAGAACGACAGGACCTGCTCTCGACCGACAACGTGCGGGTCCGGCTCGAAAAGCTCTCGGCGCTGCTGATGCGCGAGAATGAGCTGTTCGACATCGAGCGGCAGGTCCGCGAGCGGGTGCGCGAGCAGATGGAGCACACCCAGCGCGAGTACTACCTGCAGGAACAACTCAAGGCCATCCACCAGGAACTCGGAAAAGGCGAAGACGGCGGCGACGAATCGGCCGAGTTGCGAACCATGGTCGAGAAAGCCGGGATGCCCAAGGACGTCGAGGAAAAAGCCCTCCGTGAGGTCGCCCGGTACCAGCGCATGCCCTTCATGAGCCCCGAAGGCGCCGTGATCCGAACCTATATCGAATGGCTGGCGGACGTCCCCTGGCGCAAAAGGAGCAAAGACACCCTCGATATCGAACGGGCCCGGCAGATACTCGATGAGGACCACTACGGCCTCGACAAAGTGAAGGAACGCATCCTCGAGTTTCTGGCCGTCAGAAAATTGAGCAAGCATGCCAAAGGCCCCATCCTCTGCCTGGTCGGCCCGCCGGGCGTCGGCAAGACGTCCCTGGGCCGGTCAATCGCGCGCGCCATGGACCGGAAGTTCGTGCGTGTGTCGCTGGGTGGCGTGCGGGACGAGGCGGAGATCCGCGGGCACCGGCGTACCTACGTCGGCTCCATGCCCGGCCGCATTATCCAATCTATGAAAAAGGTGGGTGTCAAAAACCCCGTGTTCATGCTCGACGAAGTTGACAAGATGAACATGGATTTCCACGGCGACCCCGCGTCCGCCCTGCTCGAAGTGCTCGACCCCGAACAAAACCTGGCGTTCAACGACCATTACCTCGAGGTCGATTTCGATCTGCACGAGGTGTTTTTCATCACCACCGCCAACAACGAGTTTGAGATCCCCCACGCCCTCCACGACCGGATGGAAATCGTCCGCCTGTCCGGCTACACCAGCTACGAAAAACACCATATCGCTCGCCTGTTCCTGATCCCCAAGCAGATGCGCGAGTGCGGCCTGAAAAAATGCAACATCCGCATCGAGGAGAGCGCCGTCGCCGTGCTGATCGACCGGTATACGCGCGAAGCGGGCGTGCGCGAACTCGAACGGCGGATCGCCAGCGTGTGCAGGAAGGTCGCGCGGAAGGTCCTCGCGAAGAACGCTGAGAAACCGCTCGTAGTCACGGAAGAAAATGTCCCGGTACTGCTCGGCCCGTTCGAATACAGCGAGTTGCGCGCCGACAAGGACCTCCAGACGGGCCTCGCTATCGGCATGGCATGGACACAGGTCGGCGGTGACATCCTTCACATCGAAACCAGCATCATGAAGGGCAAAGGCGTACTCACCCTGACCGGCCAGCTTGGAAACGTGATGCAGGAATCCGCCAAGGCCGCCTACACCTACCTCAGAGCCCACGCAAAAGAACTCAAAATCTCAGAATCGTTTTACAAGTCGTGCGACCTGCACGTCCACGTCCCCGAAGGCGCGATCCCAAAAGACGGCCCGTCCGCGGGCGTGCCGATAGCCGTTTCGATGCTGTCGGTGTTACGCGATGCGCCGTTGCGCCGCCCCGTGGCCATGACGGGCGAGATCACCCTGCGCGGAAGAGTCCTGCCCATCGGCGGCGTGAAAGAAAAAGTCCTGGCGGCGCACCGGGCCGGCATACGCGTGGTGGTCCTGCCCAAGGAAAACGAAAAAGACCTCATCGAGATCCCCGAAGAGGTCAGGAAAGACCCCGAATTCGGACTGGTGGGCACAATCGACGAGGAGTTTGCGGCCGTG
>JAPLKX010000752.1 GCA_026387845.1 Candidatus Hydrogenedentota bacterium
GTGAAGCGGCAGCCAACTATTTTATCCTCAAGATGATGGGCTACCCTGATATAAAGGTGTTGGTGATTTAACAGATATGGTTCATCTCCCGATTAGTTGAAAGTGATGAGCGATTTTATCATGCTTGAAAAAGGAATTGGACATCCGGTATCTCCAATGGATAATAGAGATGAAACGTCTCTAAACTCAAATCCTAAGGAGGCCGACGATGTCCGCTCTGAGTATATCACAATATTTTCCCTTCCCGCGAGTCCGGATCAAGCGCCAATGGGTGCTTCCCGATGCCAAGAAAGCTTACTTGGAGGCGGTCCCCGACTCGCGATTCCGTCCCATCTGCCATCTCTGCGGAAAGCCGGCGAATCGAATTCACAGCCGGGAGAGACGGTGGGTGCGCGACCTGGATTTCGGGCCGGCCCGTGTGTGGATCCGCTGTCTGTACCGAAAAATTGTCTGCCCACACTGCCGTCAGACCCCCATCGAAGAGCTCGATCTGTTCGATCCCTACCTGCGGGTGACCAAGAGATTGGCGCGCTATGTGTTCGAACTGTCGAAGATCATGACCGTCCAGGAAGTCTCCCGCCATCTGGGACTGGACTGGAAAACGGTCAAGGCCATCGATCGGAAGTTCCTGGAGAGAGAGTATGGGCAGACCGATTATCAGGGGCTGCGCATCCTGGCCGTCGACGAGGTCTCTATCCGCAAAGGCCATCGCTATCTGACCGTGGTCCTCGACTACGAGAGCGGCCGCGTTGTTTGGGTGGGAAAAGACCGCAAAGCCCGCACCCTGCGGAGATTCTTCTCGGGCATGACGCGGGAACAGAGGCAGAAGTTGGAAGCGGTGGTGATGGACATGTGGGACCCCTATATCGCGGCCGTGCGGACCAAAGTCCCCCACGTCAAGATCGTTTTCGACCTGTTCCATGTCGTCGCCCAGTTCTCGAGGATCATCGATAAAGTGCGTAACAGCGAATACCGAAAAGCCTCCCAAGCCAACAAAGAAGTCTTCAAGGGCGCCAGATATCTTCTCCTGAAGAACCGAAGCAACATCCGCAGACCTAAAGACCGCCGCCACTTGGAAGAGCTCTTGCGTCTGAACAAAGTCATCAATGCGGTCCTGATCCTCAAAGACAAACTCAAGCACATCTGGACGTACCGATCCCGGACATGGGCCGAGAAAGCCCTTGAAGAATGGTGTGCCTTGGCCCGTGCCGTGAACCATCCGGCAGTGAAGAAGTTTGCTAAAACCTTGTGCCGCTACCGGTATGGAATCTTGAATCACTGCGAGTTTCCGATTCATACCGGGAAGCTGGAAGGGGTCAATAACAAGATCAAAGTTATCAAGCGGAGGGCTTATGGCTTCCATGACGTTCGTTATTTCTCCCTTAAGATCATTCAGGCCTTTGCCAACTAATCGGGAGATGAACCTCTTTTTTCGAGGATTTCATATAACGCTCTCTCAGTGCTCTTACGAGCTCCCCTCTTGTTGGTGTGCTGAGATTTTTGACCATCGGTGCCCTCCCGATTTTCGGTAACATTCCATTGAGGCAACGATATCATTTCGGTAACAAAAGCAATGAGTCAATGCGAGTGTTCTTTTGTTGACGGGCAGCGGAAGCCCATCGCGAAGTCTTTGCGAATCCGCGAAGATCGCGATGGATTCCAGGCGCTGAAGTTGGAGATGGACAACATCGTCCAAAAAAAGGATGAGGTCAGATTTCATATCGGGCTGGAAGCAACGGTCCATTATCATCAAAACCTCAT
>JAPLKX010000335.1 GCA_026387845.1 Candidatus Hydrogenedentota bacterium
CAGATCTTGAGTCTGACACTCTTTGAAAAAAGGCCCATTTTACAGGTGTTTCTTGAACATCAAGTAGCAAACGAAGAACAAGTCATGAGCAAACAGTTGGAGTTCAATGACTTATAACCGGACAGTAGTGGGACTGACTCGATTTTCGGCAGTTTGAAAATCGTGTCTGTCCCTGCTTTTCGCGGCTTCTTCAACAGCTTCTCTGTCCCCGGTTTTCGCGGCCTCCATCCTCCCAGCAAGACTTTCGCCCGCGTCCACCGGTTGCCAACCTGGATTGGTTCCGGTACTATCGTTTGCGCAGTTGCATTATTGGAGCAGACCGCATGGAAGTCGTAGAGGGTGTTGCCGGCGCGATTGCCGCCTATTTTGAGCCAATATGGGTCGCGGCGCACCAAGGTGTCGGCCCATTGCTGGGGGCGCTCAGCGGGCTTGTATGGGGGCCGTGGATGCTGGTGCTCCTGTTTGGCACGCACATCTTCCTGACAATCCGCCTCCGGTTCATTCAGCGCTACATCGGCCGGGGCATCCGGCTGTCGCTCCAAAGGTCCACGGAAGGCGAGGGCGACATCAGCCATTTCGGCGCCCTCACGACCGCGCTCGCCGCAACCATCGGCACCGGCAACATCGTCGGCGTCGCCACCGCCGTCGTGGCCGGGGGGCCCGGCGCGGTGCTGTGGATGTGGCTGACCGGCGTGTTCGGCATATCCACAAAATACGCCGAGGCCCTCTTGTCGGTGAAATACCGGATCGTCACCGACAGCGGCCATTTTGCCGGCGGCCCCATGTATGTGCTCGACCGCGGCCTCCACTGCAAATGGCTGGGCGTTGTCTTTGCCGCATTTACGGCCATCGCCGCGTTCGGGATTGGCAACATGGTCCAGGCCAATGCCATCTCGCGCATGCTGGCCGAAAGCCGATGGCAGATCAATCCCTGGTTTTCCGGCATCGTCATGATGGTTCTCACGGCGATGGTTATACTGGGCGGAATCAAATCGATCGCCCGCGTCTGCGAAATTCTTGTGCCGTACATGGCCATCACATACATCGTCGGCTGCACCGTGCTGCTTGCCTACGGTCTTCCCACGCTCCCCGCGACCATAGCCCTGATCTTCAAGAGCGCCTTTACGGGCCACGCCGTCGCCGGCGGCTTTTTGGGAGCTACCGTGATGCAGGCCATGCGCTACGGGATCGCCCGCGGGCTGTTTTCCAACGAGTCCGGCCTGGGCAGCGCTCCCATCGTCGCCGCTGCCGCGCAAACCAAAAACCCCGTCCGACAGGCCCTCGTCTCCTCGACCGGCACGTTTTGGGACACGGTTGTCATTTGTGCCATGACGGGCCTCGTACTCGTCAATTCGGGCCAATGGACAAACGGCGGCCTCAACGGCGCCACCCTCACGGCCGCCGCGTTTAATGGAGTCCCCACGATCGGCCCGGCGGTTCTTGCGATGGGCCTGGTTACGTTTGTTTTCTCGACGATCCTGGGCTGGTCATACTACGGCGAACGCGCCGCCGAATACCTGTTCGGCAAGAGGTCCATATTCCCCTACCGCTTGCTTTGGGTGATTTTTGTGCTGGTGGACTCGGTTTCGCATCTCCAGGCCGTTTGGGATTTTGCGGACATTGCCAACGCCCTCATGGCGATTCCCAATCTGATCGCCCTGATCCTGCTGAGCGGCGTCGTCGTTGCTGAAACCCGCAAATACCTGTGGGAACCTGCCGTAACCGAACCTCTCCCCCGCCCCGCTTCAACAGACGAGTAGGCGCACGACCGGTTTTCTGACAACCGCCGGATTCCCCGTCTCGGTGCTCGTGAATTTCTTGCGTGCGCATCCATTGCGGAGTATTATTCCTAGTAACTGCACATCTTTGGGAATGATTGTGCAAATTGCGTACTTAAGTTAACCACACACAAGCTATGGTTGCACCAAAACAACTCTATGCCGTCATTGCAGGATGTGGCCGCTTGGGGTCCTACGTGGCCAACAAACTGAGCGCCCGCGGGCACAGCGTCGTTGTCATTGACGTAGACGAAACGACGTTTGACGCCTTGTCTTCCGAGTTCAGCGGCTACAGGATCGAAGGCGACGCCACCGAATTCCGCATCCTCCAAGAAGCCAAAACCGACAAGGCCGACCTGCTGCTCGCCGTCACCCACGAAGACAACGTCAACCTCATGGTGGCTCAAGTCGCCAAGAAGGTGTTCAAGGTGCCCAACGTCATGGTGCGCGTCAACGACCCCATGCGAGAACAGGTTTACCACGACATGGGGATTGACACCATCTGCCCAAGCATCGTCGCCGGCGACGCCATCGCCGCCATCGCCGGCGCGCTCGCGTTTCCCGCAGAATGACCGCCAACTCCATAAAGTCTTTGGGGAACAATAGATGCACATTATCATAGTTGCGGAACGAAAGCTGGCCTACTTCCTCTGCCGGACGTTCCAGGCCAAAAAATACGACGTCACCGTCATCAACCGCAACCGCGAGGATTGCAGTTGGCTGGCACGGCGGACCAGCGCCACCATCGTGTTCGGCGACGGGAGCAGCCCACAGGTACTCCAGGATGCCGGTGCGGAGACCGTCGATGCCGTGCTGGCGGCCGCGCCCCGCGACGAAGACAACCTCGTTATCTGCCAACTCGCCGAGATGAAGTTTCACGTGCCCCGGATCATCTCGCTGGTCAACGACCCAGACAACGAACAGGTGTTCCGCCAGTTGGGCATCGCCGACACCTTCTCGATAACGCTGCTGCTCTCGAGCCTGATCGAGCAACGGGTCGATTCCGTGGGTATTTCCAACCTCATACCCGTGGCCGAAGGTAAAATCACCGTCACCGAGGTCAGGCTGACAGACAAATCGCCGGCCGCCGGCAAAGCCATGAGTGAGATTCAGATGCCCGAGAACTCCCTGGTTGCCTGCGTGTTGCGGGAAGATCAGGCCATTGTTCCCCGCGGAACAACCGTCATCTCCGGCAGCGACCGGCTCATCGTCATCTCCGTGCCGCAAAACCACTCCGCCGCCATGAGAATCCTCACCGGCGAACCCGTGGAGTAGAAAACGCCTCATGCGGCGAAACCCTCAACTTCTCACCCGGTACAAGGCCATCCTCGCCGCTACGGGCGTGGTGCTTGTCCTTGGCGGAATCGGCATGCTCACCCCGCTCCTGGCGCTGCTGGGTTGGCCGGCCGAATATGTGTATGCGCCGCAGTTTATTGTGCCCGCCTTCCTGGAAATAATCTTGGGCGCCGTTGTCTGGTGGGTGTTCCGCACGCGCCTGCAAGTGGCCCTCACGCTCCAGGAAGGGGCCGTCATCGTTTTCTTTTCCTGGGTCATTATTGCGGTGTTTGCCGCCGTTCCCTACATGGCGGTCTGTGGCTACAGCTTCACGAACGCGGTGTTTGAATCGGTCAGCGGCTGGTCGGGAACAGGACTGACGGTCACGGATGTCCTGGCGGTTCCCAACGTGATCCTGTTGTGGCGCAGCATCACGCAATACATCGGTGGCGCCGGACTCGCCCTCATCATGCTGGCCGCCATCGCCGGCCCGCTCGGCCAGAACCTGTCGGTGGCGGAAGGCCGCACGGACCAGTTGGCGCCGCACGTTCGCGATTCGGCCAAGATCGTGGTGGTCATGTATTCGGCTTATGGCATTTTCGGGATTCTGGCTTTGTGGGCGGTCGGAATGACGTTTTTCGAGGCCGTGAACCACACGTTTACGGCCTTGGGCACGGGCGGGTTCTCCACACGGCCCGACAGCATCGCCGGGTTCAATTCGCCCGCCATCGAAGCTGTCTTGGTGATCCTGATGCTGCTCGGTTCCACCAACTTCCTCACGGCCTACCTGTTCATGCAGGGTAAGCTTGGCCCGGTTTGGCGCAACGCCGAAATCCGCACCGCGTTCTTTGCCATTGTGTTATCGGCGGTCGCCCTGACCCTGGCCCTTTATTGCGGCGGCATTTTCCCCAACCTGTCCAAATGCCTCCGTGTGGCCGTGTTTGAACCGATCTCCGCCATGAGCGGCACCGGGTTTCAGACAACCCTGTACAACTCCTGGGGCGGGTTTCCCGTCCTGGTGCTGATCGTGATGATGATCATGGGCGGCGGCGCAGGTTCCACTTCCGGGGCCATAAAACAGTTCCGCGTTTACCTCGTCTTCAAGTCCATCCTATGGGAGTTCCGCCGCTCGATGCTCCCCAAGAGCGTCGTCGAAGAAAATTATGTCTGGTACGGGCCGGGAAAACTCTACGTGGACGACCGGCGTATCCGCATGGCCCAAAACTATATAGCAGTCTATTTCCTGGGCCTGCTGATCGGCACCGCCATAGTCGCCGCGCACGGGTATCCCGTGGGCGATGCCCTGTTCGAATACGCCTCCGCACAGGGAACCGTCGGCCTCAGCCTCGGAATCACCACGCCCACCACGCCGCCACTCATACTCTGGACAATGATCGCAGGGATGTTCCTGGGCCGCCTCGAGTTCTACGTGGTGTTCGTCAGCCTCGTCAAAATCATCAACGACGCCCGGTACATGACCTTCCGCTAAATGTAGTGGGGAAAACACGTTCCAACTGGTGCGGCGTTGCGCCCGCTGACGGCGTTCCGCTTTTGCAATGACATGCCTACGCATAGTAGAGTATGGTTTCCTGTTTAACTGGCGCGATCTCGTGAGGTAGTCATGAAACCGGCATTAAAGGCTGACACTTTAGATCTTTCTATCATTATTGCCGCGCTCAACGAAGCGCCAAACCTGTACCGCCTCCTTCCGCTCCTCCGCAGCGACCTCGATAAGCTCGGGATCTCCTGGGAAATCATCATCATTGACGGCAACAGCCAGGACGGAACGCAAAAAGTCGTCGAACAAGCCGGCGCCCGGTACGTCTGCGAAACCGCACCGGGATATGGCGCCGCCATTTTCCGCGGCATCTGCGAGGCCAACGGCAAGTACATCCAAACCATGGACGCCGACATGTCCCACCCGGCCCCGTTCATCAAAAACCTGTGGGACGCCCGGGAAAAAGGCGACGTCGTCATCGCGTCGCGCTACGTACCCGGCGGGTGCGCCGACCAGCCCTGGTTCCGCTACACGCTCAGCCGGATCCTCAACCGGTTTTTCAGCAGCGGCCTGTCCGTGCCGGTGCGCGACATGTCCAGCGGGTTTCGGCTGTACCGCAAGGCCATTTTCGAAGGGATGGACCTTACCTTCACCAATTTCGTGATCCTGATCGAGATTCTCCTCAAGGCGTATGGCAAGGGCCTCAACGTCTGCGAGGTCCCGTTCCACTACCAGCCGCGGGTCAGCGGCTCGTCCAAAGCCAGGATCATCAAGTTCGGCAAAGATTACCTGCGCCTGTTCTACCGGGTGTGGAAGATGCGCAACTCCGTCCAGTTCCCGGATTACGACTGGCGCGCCTACGACAGCCGGATCTGGCTGCAGCGGTACTGGCAACGGATGCGCCACAACATCATCCTGCGGTACTCGCCGCGGTTTGTGCCGACCTGCGACGTCGGGTGCGGCAGCAGCCGCATACTCGCCGACATGCCACACGCCGTCGGCGTCGACCTCCGCCACGACAAGCTCGTGTTTATGCGCAGGACCAACACCCTGCTGGCCCAGTGCGACGCGTTGCGCCTCCCGTTTGCCGACAATGCCTTCGAGTGTGTCATCTGCTCGGAAGTGGTCGAGCATATCCCGCACGAAAACGGCAGGGTGTTTGATGAACTCACCAGAATCCTCAGACCCGGCGGAATTCTCGTTCTCGGCACGCCCGATTACGACCGGTGGGAGTGGCGCGTCATCGAATGGTTTTACGGGAAGATCGCGCCAAACGCCTATGCCGAAGAGCACATCACCCACTACACGCTCAACTCGCTTTCGACCATCCTCAAAGAACGCCAATACCAACTCCTCGAGCACGATTACATCGGCCGCGGCGAACTCATCATCAAAGCCCAAAAACCCAACTGAACCCCGCGGGAACCCGGCATAATATGCGCCCAGAAGGTGTCATTTCTTTGAACATATCGGTCCGATCGGACGGATCAGTCGGATTTTCGGGAGAGATGACTAGATGGATCGCATCACCTACGAAATCCAGGGCGGACTTTCCATCGAACAACTCGATGAAATCCACATCGCGGCGATCCGCGTGCTCAGCGAGGTTGGCGTCCACGTGGGGCTGCCCGAACTGCTCGAGCGGGTTTCCGGCCAGGAGGGCATCAAGATCAATGATTCCCGCGTCTTGATCGATCCCATCGTCGCCAACCGATTCATCGATGAACATCGTGAGGCATACGGCGCCCGCAACTCCCAGCCCCAGGATTTTTCCATCGACATCCTCAACGGCTACGGGTTCCAGATCTTCGACATTTTCACCGACGAACTCCGGCCCATGTCCACCGAAGACTGTATCCAGACCGCCAAAATTGTCGATGGCCTGCACGACCGGCATGTCCGCGGCGGGACACCCGGCCTGCCCCAGGACGTCCCGCTCGAATGGCGCGAGGTCCTGGCGTTCAAGATTGGCTGCGAATATTCCCGGACCGCCGGCGAGGTCGGCATCACATCGTTGCGGGCCGCCGACGCCATCTACGCCATGACCGAAGCCATGGGGCGGCGGTTCAGCCTGCCCGTGTTCGTCTTGGACCCGTTGCGGATCGAAGGCGACAGCGTGGAGATCGCGCTCGAGTTTGTCCGGCGGGGGCGGCACATCCGGCTCGGGTTCAGCAGTATGCCGCTGCTCGGCCTGACCACGCCCATCTATCTGGCCGCGGCGTTTGCCGAAAACATCGCCACAGTCCTGGGCGCCTACACCCTGTTCAAACTGATCGCCCCGGAAAACGAGATCATGTACCGGTTCGACGTTTACCCGTTCGACATGAAGTTCGGCACCATCGCTTACGGCACGCCCGATCACATCCTCATGTACCTGCTGGGCGCGCAGGTCAACCGGTACTACGGCGCCGACGCGCTCACCTGCAAACCGTTCCACACCAACGCCGTTTTCCCCGACGCACACGCCATCGCCCAGCGCGCCGCATTCGCCACCGCAGCCGCACTCGCCGGCGGAAGGCGGTTCACGTTCGGCGGGATGCTCGGCATCGACAAGATTTTCAGCGTCGAACAACTCCTGTACGACATCGAGATCATGAATCACGTCAAACATCTCGTGCGCGGCTTTGACTTCGACCTCAGCCGGTGCGGGTTCGACATCATCAGCGGCGTCGGCGTCAACGGCCAATTCGCCACACACCCCACCACGCTCGAAAACCGAGACCAGGCATACTACTCCGACCTGTTCCACAACATCTCCCCGGAACAATGGAGCGCCGGAAACAAGAAAACCGTAAAGGACAAGGCACGCGAAGTCGCTCACGACCTCCTCGCCAACTACGATTTCTCGCTCGACCAGGATATCCGCCACGACCTCGACCGAATCTTCCAGGCGTTCAAAAAATCCCCGCTGTAGTTTCCGTCCTCGACAAGTTCTGCTTGATTCCTCCCGCTGTAACTCCAGGCTTCGTCGTAGGCGCGGTCGTTGGGACGCCCCCCACAACGCGCCC
>JAPLKX010000789.1 GCA_026387845.1 Candidatus Hydrogenedentota bacterium
CCCATCGGCAAGCTGGGCATCGTCGACTGGCGCGAGGACTGCTCGAACTGCCACAACTGCGTCAAGCGCAGTTGCGTTTACGGGTTTTATCGCGACGAAGCCGACTCCCTGCGCGAAGACCTCACCCTGATGGATTACATCTACCAGTGCAAAGGCTGCCTGGCCTGCATACAGAACTGCACCAAGGGCCTGCTCACCCGCGTCGTCAACCCGGAGTACGAGCACCTCGGCGATTCGTATTACACGCCTGACATCATCCTCGCCAACTGGTACCAGGCCGAAACCGGCAACATCCCCGTGTCGGGCTCGGGGTATGGCGGCCCGTTCAGCGGCCCCGGCTTCGACTCGATGTGGACGGACATGTCGGAGATTGTCCGGCCCACGCGCGACGGCATCCACGGCCGCGAGTACATCAGCACCAGCGTCGACATCGGGCGGAAAGTGCCGTACATCGAGTTTAGAGACGGCCAAATGTCAGTTACGCCGCCGCCGCTTGTCGAGATCCCTGTCCCGATCATCTTCGAATGCGTGCCTCCGCAATTCCAGCGAGGCGCAGTCGTGCGCGCCGTGGCCAAAGCCGCGGAGAAGATCGGCACGCTCTTTATCGTCGACGACAATAACGCGGACCTGCTCGAAATCCCGGGCGCAATTCCAATCTGCGAACCTCAAATTGCGGCCGACGGGTTGGCTCCCATCGTAATGGTGGCTGAGTCGGCCGACATTCTCGCCGTTCAACAACGAATCAAAGATAAAGACCCGGCACGTATTGTTTCGATTCGGCTCTCCGCCACGCCGGATTCCGCCACGCGTATCAGCGAACTGACCCGCGGCGGCGCAGAACTCGTGCATCTTGTCTTTGACTCGCACGGGCGCGAAACCGGCGCCGACAATCCGCGCCACATGCGCGACGTTCTCCGCGAAGTCCACCGCGCGCTCGTCAAGGACGGCATCCGCGACCTGGTAACGCTGGTGGCGTCGGGCGGGATCGCCCACGCCGAGCACGTCGCCAAAGCCATCATCTGTGGGGCGGACCTCGTCGCGGTGGATCTGCCGCTGATGACGGCGCTCGAGTGCCGGCTTTGCGGCGAATGCCTGCGGGGCGAGACTTGCCCGGTGCATCTGGACGAGGTCGAGGAACCGTACGGCGTTCAGCGTATAGTCAACCTCATGGGCGCCTGGCGCAACCAGTTGCTCGAACTGCTGGGCGCGATGGGCATCCGGGAAGTGCGGCGGTTGCGCGGTGAAACCGGCCGCTGCATGTTTTTCGAAGACCTCGAGGCGTCAACGTTCGGCCGCCTGTTCGGCACACGCAAGCAGGGAGTGTAGGCGGCATGAGCACAACGATTCAGCCCGAAATCGCCCAGAACGCCGCACCCGAATCGGCGCGCCGGCCTGAAATCCGCGTCGCACCGCCGCGATACCGCAACGAGATCGGCAAGTTCAGCGTCCACAGAAGTTCCGCGTGCATCGCCTGCGGAAAATGCGTCGAAATCTGCCCCGCCGGCGTCCATCAGCGGCCGGAAGGTTACCGGCGTCCCATCCGGCCGTTCGACTACCGGTGCATCGGCCCCGATTGCGAAAAGACCGGCCGGTTCTGCATCACGGCCTGCCCCGCCGGCGCGCTCTCGCTTGACGAAAACCCGGTTTTCAAGACGCTCGGCGACTACCGGTGGACGCCCGACCTACTCGCCAGCACATGGGCCATGGCCGAGACCGGGCAGCGCCCGCCCGCGCATCTCGAATGCCAGACCGGCGCGTCGGGCGGCGGGTTCGACAAGCTGCGGTTCCGTTTCCTGAAGACGCCCGCGGCCGGCCTGCGCCGCGAAGACATCTCGACGCAACTTCTGCTGAACAGGCGCAACGACGGCAGGCCGAAAATCAAGATCGACGTGCCGTGGTACGGCGGCGGGATGTCGTTCGGCTCGACGAACATCCGCGCACTGATCGGCAAAGCGCGCGTCGCGCAAGCCTGGAACTCGTTCACCTGCACCGGCGAGGGCGGCTATCCCGAGCGGCTGATTCCGTACGCCAACCACGTGATCACGCAGGTGGCCACGGGCCTGTTCGGCGTGCGCGAGGAAACCATCGGCAGGGCCAGAATAGTCGAATTCAAATACGCCCAGGGCGCAAAACCCGGCCTCGGCGGCCACCTGCTCGGCGACAAAAACACGCCGGAAGTCGCGGAGATGCGCGAGGCGGTCGTCGGCACCTCGCTGTTCTCGCCATTTCCGTTTCATAGCGTGTACTCGATCGAGGATCACAAAAAACATCTCGACTGGATCAGCCACGTCAACCCCGCCGCGCTGCTCTCCGCGAAAGTATCAACGCCCGCCGACGTCGACATGGTCGCCGTGGGCGTGTATTGCGCGGGCGCGCACATTGTTCATATCGACGGCAGCTACGGCGGCACCGGCGCTGCGCCCAACATCGCGAAGAAAAACATCGCCATGCCGATCGAATACGCCATCAACAGTTGCCACCAGTTCCTTAGAGCCGAGGGCGTCCGGGACGAAATCACCCTGATCGCCAGCGGCGGCCTACGCACGCCCGCCGACGTCGCCAAAGCCATCGCGCTCGGGGCCGACGGCGTGGTCATCGGCACCGCCGAACTCGTCGCGCTCAGTTGCATCCGGTGCGGCTGCTGCGAAAGCGGTAAGGGCTGCCCGCGCGGCATCTGCACCACCGACCCCGATCTGCTCG
>JAPLKX010000620.1 GCA_026387845.1 Candidatus Hydrogenedentota bacterium
GGGTTTCGGCGCTCTTGCCGATATCGGAATGGCAGCCGGATCGCTGGCAGGACTGATTGCTGACGATTCCGTGGGGCCGGTTCGTATACGAGTGGGAGAGGTATTTGATCAACTGGATGAGGCCTGCGCCTTTTCCGGCAATCTCGCTTTTCAGGCCCGGTTCGTAATGGCACTCGATGCAGGCGACGCCCTTGTGTGACGAGTGCTGCCACGAGTCGTAGTACTGATTCATGTAGTGGCAGCTTGTACAGAACCGGGGGTGTGCCGTTACTTTGAGCGAGTAGGCCGACATCAGGAATGCCGCACCGCCCATCAGCGGCAGCATCACAAACGCCGCTCCCTTAAGCGAGAAAATACCGAACACGGGCAGGGCCGCAAGCCGGTTCGCCAGATGTTTGAAATGGGGCAGCAGCAGAAACACCCCAAGCAGTACGGCAGCCACCACCGGGTAGAACAGGACATCCTGCGTGAAATGGCTGGTGCTCGTCCGGATCCAGTCGTACAGCATCAGCGACAGACACGCCGTCACCAGGTACGCATAGATGTCCTGGCGCTGGATAACCGACAGCGCCGCAAACACGACGCCCGCCACCAGGAACACGGTCCACGCTTCACCGTATGGCGGCTCGATTGAAACCATGATGGCGGCCGCGCCCGCAAGAAACGCCGCGCACAGGTAAAGCGAGGAGGATAAGACGCCGGCCTCGTCGCTGCGAAAAGCGGGGACAGTTGGCCATGAGGGTTTGCCTCGCCCGTAAACGATGCAAACAAACTGCCGAAAAAGTAGGTCCCATCTCCGAATGGGACGGGCACGGGGTGGTGTGCAGTCCGAATCGGAATTCGGACCTACGCTGTCTGCATCAGTTGGAATTTTCAGAGCAGACACGCGTTCAAACTGCCCAACGCGAGTCAGTCCCCGTTTTTCGCGTTTGCCTGCGTAAAATCCCAGGCCCAGCCAGAGCATACCCAGCAGGGCGGCTACGATGCTGCACTCGAGATAGCGCAGGCCCAGGTGGCCCGCCGCACCGAATATGACCGCCATGCTGACCAGTGCCGCGGCGCCGAAGTAGAAGCCGCGTGTGCGCCAGATGAGTGCCCCGGCCACGTATATGCCCAACAGCGGCGTGAGCATGACGGCCCACGGCAGCGTCAGCGGAACCGCCCGCGACGATGCAAGCACCGTTGCGCCGATGACACACGCCGCTGCGTGACCAATCGTGACGCTGCTTTTGGCGACGCGCGGGTCAAGCCGGCGAACAGCCCCGGATACTATCAAGAGCACCAGCGGCGCAACGGCGGCGTACGCGGCAAACGCGGCCGCATTTTCGGGGGCAAACCCCGGTACGCCGGCCGCAGCCCATTTCGCCAGCAGGATCACGGCGAGCGCGAACGCCGCCAGGCAGGACCTTGCCAGCCACAGGTTCCGTGCAAGAAGCCACGCCGCAAGCCCTGCCGCCGCAAGCAAAGCAAAGGCCAGCGCCACCGTGAGCAATCCAAGTGTGCCCGCCGCGCCCGCGACGCTGACCGCGCCCGCGCCCAGCCCTGCAATCAGACACGCGGCACTGCTGAACACCCAGCCCGAAGACGCGCCACGGCCCAGGACGCCCGCGGCTACCAACGCCGTGGCGGCTACGCACGCGGAAGCAATCGCGGCCTCGCCCGTTTGGCCGGAGTTGTAGACGAGCACAGGGCTCAGGACGGAAATCGCTGCCCACGTGAGCGCAACGGCCCGGCGCGCGTCCTGCCGCCCCGCCGGGACAACCGTGAGTATGGCTACGACGGCAGCCGAGCCCGCCGCCAGTACGCCCCACAGCGGCATCCCGGCCGCGGCAGCGATTGCCGGCGCGTACGGCAGCCACGCCCCTGCCAGCGCGACCCCCGCACCGAATATCACCGCGGGACGCCGCCGGATGCCCGCGTCGAGCAGCAGCGCGGCAACGCTTGCCGCCGACGCCACGGCCGCAATGGCCGGATGGCCTGCCATCAGTGGGAAAAACCACGCAAAAAACGGCGGAATCGCCATCGATTCGGCCAGCGCCCGCTCAGACCCTGCGTGCGATCGCCTGCCGGCGGCCCAGTGCAGGATAAACAGCGGCGCCAGGACTGCTACGGCCGCTGCGCCGGTTGGGCCTGGGAAGAAGAGACTCAGCCCGCCGC
>JAPLKX010000616.1 GCA_026387845.1 Candidatus Hydrogenedentota bacterium
CATCGTCGTCAATGCACAACGCTCCGCGGTAGGCGACTTGGATTTTACCCATCGGGTGTTGAGGTTACTCCCTGTTCTGTCGGCAATGACCACAATTCCCGTGGGAAATTTCTCCGACGCCGAACTCGGGTACCTCCGCGCCTACGTGCAGAATCTCGAACAGCAGCGGAACATTCAGGAGAAAGTAACCAGGTTGATCGGCAAGGAGAAGATGGAAGCGGAGATTCCCGAACTCGCGGAGCAAGACATTTCCTACCATGCTATCGTAGTCGAGTTCGACCGGCTTGAAGACCCGGAGGAGCGCAAGGCCCTCAATGACTGCCCAACGTCTTTTATGCTGTCCCGGGAACAGGTCGACCGGCTACGTTCGGGCGCCGGTAAGATCCTCGATAGCCATCCCGGATTCCAAAAACTCTTGGCGGAGTTGAGGTAACGCCCGATTTGCTCCAGCGCGGCGGAACAATTCCCCGGTGAGAACAACGAAGCACGGATGCCAAGAATGACTGACTGCGAACCCATCCGGACGTGCAACATGACGCTGGCGCCTATGGCCGAAGGGGCTCTCGCCCGAAGCAAAATGCTTACCAAACCTTTGCCGGAGGTTTGCCGAAACTTCATCTCAGACAGGTATCTTTATGGCGTGGAATCGCAAAAGGACATTTTTAGACGCCGCTCTCCGGCGAGTGGAGAAACGTTCATGTTGAACGATAAACCAGTTGATATCCTTGTGGTTGAAGACAACGACAGCGAACGGGCTTCCATCGTGGAGTCACTGCAAGCTTCTATTCACGACGTTCATGTTGTCGCTGCCCACGACGGCACTGAGGCCCTGGATTTTCTGTTCGCTCGCGGCGCCTGGACGGATCGCGTTGGGGAAGATCCCCCCAGACTGGTCCTGCTGGACCTGGCGCTGCCGGGGTCGGACGGTTTCTCTGTACTGGGCCAAATACGGTCGCTCGAGCCGCAAGACGCGCTGACGCTTGTGCCCGTGGTCATCTTTACCGATTCCCAAGCCGGCAACGACGTCACAAAAAGCTATCGCTGTGGCGCGAACAGCTACATTATAAAACCGTTGAGTTTCCCCGATTTTCAGGCCGTTGTAAGCACTGTCGGCCAATACTGGATGATGCATAACAAAGCGTCTTTCTAAGTTGGTGAATACGAAAGGGCACGGCGCATCGAAAAACGAGAACGGAGCCGCGGCTATGTGCACAAGAAAAGAGGAGCAATCATGTCAATCTCGGATGCGAGAAGACAAGATTCGGTTGTATCGCGCTTGATTTCAATCTTGATACTCGGGTGCCTGTCGGCGGCAGTCGTTGCATTCGGGGGTTTTTCGGTCGTCACGGCGGGCATCGCCAAAGTCGTGTTTATTCTATGCGTTTTCTTCGTTGCCGTTCTTGCACTGTTCCTGGTCGCACGCCGTAGAACCGACAGATACCGACGTTGAAGTATTTCACACTGCTATTTTCACTCAAGAACCAGACAAAACAC
This sequence comes from Candidatus Hydrogenedentota bacterium, assembly GCA_026387845.1. Classification (GTDB taxonomy): domain Bacteria; phylum Hydrogenedentota; class Hydrogenedentia; order Hydrogenedentales; family SLHB01; genus JAPLKX01. The sequence goes on from JAPLKX010000616.1 coordinate 1,495, forward strand.
GAGTCGTAAGGAGAATGGATGATGAAAACGTACCGTCTTGCATGGGCAACGATCATATCTGCCGTTGGCATATGGGTTGTGCCACTGCTGGTGCTGGGAATGACAACGGCCGCCCAGGCCCAAACAGAAATGGAGGCGGGCGTGCAGGTGCTGACGCGCGGCCCCGTTCACGAAGCCTTCGCAGAGGCGTCTATGACGGGCGCCACGGCGGGCGTCGTAGTTACGAAGGCCCCGTACGATCCCATTACGGAGTTGCCTCCCGATCAGCGGCCGGAAGGCGCCAATGTGGCGTGGATTCCCGGCTACTGGAGTTGGGATGACGACCGCAGCGATTTTATATGGGCGAGTGGAGTCTGGCGGGATCTCCCGCCCGGCCGCCAATGGGTTCCCGGATACTGGGCGCCGGTCAGCGGAGGCTCGCAGTGGATTTCGGGCTTTTGGGGAGACGTTGCCCAAACCGAACTAACCTACCTGCCGGCGCCACCGGAACCGCTCGAAGTTGGGCCCAGTTCTCCCATACCGGGGCCTGACAACATCTGGGCGCCAGGTTGCTGGGTCTGGCAGCAAACCCGCTACGACTGGCAACCCGGATACTGGGTGGTGCAGCAGCCCGACTGGGTCTGGTGCCCCGCACATTACACGTGGACGCCGAGAGGCTATGTTTATGTGCCGG
>JAPLKX010000304.1 GCA_026387845.1 Candidatus Hydrogenedentota bacterium
GGCCGGCGCTGAGCATCCGTCGGTTCGGGACCATCCCGTTGAGCGTCGAGAAGCTGATTGAAATCGGCACGATGGTCAGGGAGATGGCGGAATTTCTCGAGGTCTGCGTCCAGTGCAAACTGAATGTGCTGATCTCCGGCGGGACGGGCACGGGAAAGACGACGCTGTTGAACATCCTTTCGAAGTGGATTCCGCCTCACGAGCGCGTGGTCACGATCGAAGACGCCGCCGAACTCCAACTCCAGCGTGAACATGTGGTGCGGCTCGAGACGCGGCCGCCCAACATCGAATCCAAGGGCGAAATAACCCAACGCGACCTGATGCGGAACAGCCTGCGGATGCGGCCCGACCGGATCATCATCGGGGAAGTCCGCGGCACCGAAACGCTGGACATGCTGCAGGCCATGAACACGGGACACGAAGGGTCGATGACGACGGTCCATGCCAACAGCCCGCGGGACGCGTTCCGCCGGCTCGAGAACATGGTGAGCATGGCGGGCCTGAACTTTCCGGTCAACGCGATCCGCCAGCAGATGGCTTCCGCGCTGAACCTGGTGGTCCACCTGGGGCGGCTGACGGGCGGCCGGCGGCGCATTGTGAGCATAGCAGAAGTTGCAGGAACGGAAGGCGAAATGATCCTGTTGCAGGACCTGTTCCGTTTCATCCAGACGGGGATTGGCGAAGACGGCCATGCGGCGGGGACTTTTGAGGCGTGCGGGGTGAGGCCGCACCTGCTTGCACGTCTGGAATCCGAGGGCGTTTCCCTGGGCGCGCGATTCTTTACGCACCGGGTTTTGAACTGAACGCACGTAAGAGGGCATATGGTCGAGACAAATTTGGACACGGCTCTGGTGTGGGTGACAGGGGCCTCGGCGTTTGTGCTGGTGGCCTCGCTCTGGTTTGGCGGCCTGCTGCTGGTGAGGCTGAGACGGCAACGGGCCGCCGAGAAGATAGAAACCCGCCTGCAGGTGGACGCGCGTGGCCGCCGCGAAACGCCCTGGGCGCTCGAACTGTGGCGGGATGGGCAAATGGTGCCGGCGATATCGCCGGGCCAGCCGTTGCGGGAGCGGTGGGAGGCGTATTTCGAGATCCTGCGAAACGCGATGGGCTGGGGCATGTCGACGTGGGGGATCGTGTTGACGTACGCGGGCGTTATTCTGTTGGCGTTGGTGGTGGCGCTCATGATCACGGGCAACTTGGTGTTCGGGCTGATGGCGGCGGGGGCGGCGGCCGTGGTGCCGTACGTTTACGTGCAGCGGCAGATCGACCGGCAAAACGTCCTGTTTGAGCGGCAGTTCTCCGAAGCGCTGGGGCTTGCGACACGGTCGCTGCGCGCCGGCCAGCCGCTGATGGGTGCGTTTCATCTCATCGTCGAAGAGATGGACCCGCCGGTAAGCCGTGTCTTCGAAGAGATCTGCCAGGAGCAGGCGTTGGGCATGAGCCTGGACGGAGCGGTGCGCCGGGCCGCTCGAAAGACGATGAGCCCCGATATGAAACTTTTCGCGGCGTCCATGGGCATCCAACTGAGGAGCGGCGGGAATGTTTCAGAAATGATGGAACGTCTGGCGGACGTGATCCGCGACCGGATCCGGCTGCATCGGCGCGCGCGTGTCCTGACGGCGCAGACACAACTGAGCAAGCGGGTGCTGATTGGCATGCCGTTTGTGATTTTTATGGTGTTGTACCTGCTCAACCGCAATTACCTGTCGCCGCTGTATGAGACGAGCGTTGGGAGGGGCCTGCTGCTGACGGCGTGCATATTGCTCGTGATCGGGACATGGATCATGAACCGGATTGCCGTCTTGCATTACTGAGGCCGCCAAAAAGAAAAGGAGCCATGCGGTGAGTTTAGATATTCTTATTCCGATTCTGGCGTTTTCGACGGTGATGTGCCTGGGAGGGGCGGCGATCCTCAATTCCGTTCACCGCCGCAAGCCCATCCAGGACCGTCTCGGGTACGTTCCGCCG
>JAPLKX010000201.1 GCA_026387845.1 Candidatus Hydrogenedentota bacterium
ACCCCACCGCACGATTACCACCGCGCCGCCACCGCCGCCACCACCGCACGGTCGTGCGGGAGCGCAACCCTACCGCACGATTACCACCGCGCCGCCACCGCCGCCACCACCGCACGGTCGCGCGGGAGCGCGAGCCCACCGCACAATTACCAGGGCGCCGCCACCGCCGCTACCACCGCAAACCTGGCTTCGGCTGTGCAGGCGGGACGCCTGCGCTACCATTTATTTGAGGAGTTTTTTGATGGCATTGCGCATGGGTAGTTCGGATTGGGGTATCGAGTGCGAGGCGGTTGGCTCGTAGCCGCCTTCGGCGGTGAATTTTTCGAGGTTGATGTAGGCGGGGCCGCAATCGGCGTAGGCAGCGGCCGCAACGAACTTGTCGGGCCGCAACTCTTGCGCAAAAAGCTGGTATTCAATGGCGACTTCGCCGGGCAGGTTGAGAATGAACTGGTCGCCCATCTGGATCGAGCTTAATTCAAAAGGTACGTTGGCCCGGTTTTTGAACGCCATGAACATGGCGGCGCCCGACCGCGCGTTGGGATGGGCGTCGGCCTTGGCAAGCTGTGCGTCGAGTTCGGGCTGCGCCCACGGGCCGTCGGACCGCGCCATCAGCGTCAGCGTGGTTGAGCGCAGGACGATCGGCGAGGCGGGGGCGTATTGGGTGGAATCGGCGGCGGCTTTCATGGCGGCTCGGAGTCGTTCGTAGAGGCCCTGACGGGCTTCGGGCGTGGCGTCATTGTATTTGCCCGCGGCGATGTTGCCGCCGCACCCGTTGAAGTAAACTTGGAAGACGCCCTCCTGGTTTTCGAGCCATTCGCGGGCCATGCCGGCGAAATCGATGCTTGCGCGGGGGTCGCCGTAGAAGCTTTGGGGGTGGGTGGCGTAATAGTGGAGGCGCGCGACGGGTTTGTCACCGTTTGCGAACGTGATTGTCTTGACGTAGGGGTCAATCAGGCCTTCGGGTGCGTCGATGAGCTTGGGATCCTTGCAGGAACTGTAGCGGGTAGTGACGGTGCCGTCGCCGTTGGGGATGCGCCGGTTTGACGCGACGCGCTCGGCTTTGGCTTGGCCGGCACCGATCTGGCTGTAGGGCTGGAACTGCGATTGCGCTGAGCGAACGGCGGACACGAGCCGATCGAGCGGGATCTGGATGCTATCGACGGACGGATGGACACACGGGCTGGCCAGGGAATCGAGGATGGGGAACGAGTCTTCGTCGAGCATGGGTGCGGTGTGTTGGTGGACGGTGTGCAGTGCGACGCAGCCGGGCTCGGCGCCGGCAGCGTCTGCGACGGCTTTGCGCCAACGGGTGTAGGTGCTGTTGCAGAGTTCGCAATAGTCGACGGCGCACAGGACGTACCGTGCGGAGCCGTCGTCGATGATGACGCCTTTGGCCTGTAGCGGCTGCTCGATCACGGCGAGCGGCTGAAAACTCGAGTAGATGGGGGTGCCGAGCGGCGGCGTGACGTCGGCGTTGAATGTGGCGATTCGGCCTTTGGCGCCGGGGGATTTGAACGTGGCGCAGCCCGCCAGCACGCCCGCCGCGGAGAAGCCTAAAAAACTTCGCCTGGTTACTTGCTTGCTGGTCATTTCAGCCTCCTGACAATGGGGATCAGACGGATCAGACGGATCGGACGGATCATAAGCCTGCTTGCTTCGCGGTCGTCTTGATTGTTTCGACGATCCGGGGCTCGATATCTTCGCGCCATTTGTTGGGCATGCCGTACATGAGTTGGGCGCCGCCGCCTTCGTAGCCGCCTTCGCGGATGATTGCGGCCGTAGGGATGTAGCTGACGAGGATGTTTGAATACCCCATCACGAACGTCCGGGGGCCGAGGATGTTTTTGGCATGGATGGCGTAGTCGACAACGATTTCGCCGGCCAGTGCGACGATCGGGAGTCCGCCGAGGTTCCAGACTTCGACAGGGTACATGTAGGAGGTGCGGAGGGGCTGTCCGGCGTCGAGTTGTGCGATCATTTCGGCAGCGGCGCGTCGGTTGTACTCGTTGTCGGTTTCGGTGATTTTGACGAGTCCGTCGCGGTCGGGCGGCGTTTCAAGGAACAGCTCGACCTCGGTGCGGGCCGTTTTGAGCACGGGTTCGAGCGGCGTCATGGGTTCGGCTATTGCGGCTTCGACGGCCGCGGCCAACTCGGCTCCGTACTGGCGGGCGCGTGAGACGGTGCGGCGCGGGAGGGGGTTTTGGTTGCCGCCGCAACCCTGGAAGAAGAGGGCGGTCGTCCCCGGATACGTCTTTTCCAGGTCTTCCTGTGCGAACCCGGCGTAATCGCCGCACCACTCGTATTCGCAGAGGGTCGTGTTGTGGCACGCGTAGCCGAACAGGATGGCCAGCGGCTGGCCGTCCTCTTTCGAGACGCGCAGTACGGGTACGGCGTGGTCGACAGGGCCGTTAAGGTTGTAGGTAGTCTCGATCTCGGCTTCTTTATTGTTGCGGCGGTTGACGGCGAACCGCGTGACGCCGTTGGCCGACTCGAGCCGCACGGGAACCATGTCTTTGAACGCGGCCTCGCCCGCGGACACGACTTTGTCTACCAGCACGGGCGTATAACGGCGCACTTTTTCAAGGCCGGCGGAGTCCAGGGGATAAATGCACAGGAGCGAGCCGTCGATGACGGGCCCGGAATGGGTGTGGGAACTGTTGAGGATGATCCTGGCGCGATCGAGGCCGGTCGAGGCCAGCAGTCGATCGAATATGTTGTCAGACACGGGTTTGGGGAAACCGAGAACGTCGCTGGTGATGATGAGCGCGCGGGTGCCCGCGGCGTCTTGGATCGCCAGGGCTTTCACCCACAGTGGGTGGAGCGCTCCACCTTGCGCCTCATGGTCGCGCGCCGCATATCCGGCCAGCCACATGGGTTCAGCCGGCGTAATTTCGACCCGCGCAACGCCCGCCTGCCAACCATCGCCCGCCACGCCCGAAGCGAGCGCGGCCGCCACTGTCAACGCTGTCAGGATACTCATGGCCACTCCCCTTTTCTGTAAGGGGAAAGCCTAGAGCAAACGCGGGCGGGTGTCAACCGAACAGGGATCTCGAATCTCAGATCTCGAATCTCAGATCTCGAATCTCAGATCTCAGATGAACTGCGGGACACCCCCACGAACTGCCGGGGGGCATCCCAACGCAGGCGCGGTTCTCCGACGCGCGCCGTCCAGCCGCATAGCCCAATCCTGCAAAGCGACACGCCCACACAACGCGCGCTAAAGCGGCTATAGCATGTAGAACGGAGTGGGAAAATGGGCTATGATGTCTTCAGGGAGTCGAACCGCGGAATTGACCATTAAAGAGGATAACGGACATGGAACCGAGCACATCTGCAGGGGCTGGGCGGCCATCTCGCCGCGATTTTTTGAAAACGACGGGTGCGTTGACGGCTGGAATTGCCCTCGGGACGCAAACGACTGCGCGGGCGCAGGGAGAAGCGCTGGCCGTTAACGGCGGCCCGAAAACGGTTACGGCGCCGCATGACGCGGCCATCCATTGGCCGCAGTATGGCAAGGACGAGGAAGAGGCGATGCTGGCGATGCTTCGCGCGCCGTCGTATGACGCGGTGAAGCAGTTGGAGGACGAGTGGGCGCAGTTTCTCGGCGTGCCGTATGCGAAGGCGCATTGCAACGGGACCTCTGCGCTGGCATCGATGTTTTTCGCGCTGAACCTTCCTGCGGGCAGTGAGATCATGGCGCCGAGCTACACGTTTTTTGCGACGATCATGCCGATGCGTTTTTTCGGGCTGGTGCCGGTGTTTGTGGATATCAACCCGCACACGCTGAATTTTGATCTGGAGGACGCCAAGAAGCGACTTACGCCCAATACCAAAGCGGTGCTGCCGGTCCATTGGATCGGGTTGCCTGCCGATATGGACCTGATCGGCGACTGGGCGAAGGAAAAGGGCCTGATCGTGTGCGAGGACGCGGCGCATTCGCAGGGCTCGCGGCTCAAGGGCAAGCACATGGGCACGTGGGGCCGGATGTCGATCACCAGCTACCAGATGACGAAGGCGCTGCCGGGGATCGAAGGCGGGATGGGCATGTACCAGGACAAGGAAGATTTCGAGCGGGCGACGTCGCTGGGCAATTACGATATGCCGGGCATCGACAAGAACGGCAACTACTTCAAGTACAAGGGGTCCGGGCTTGGCCTGAAGTTCCGGATGCACCCGATGGCGGCGGCGTTGGTGCGGTGCCAGCTCAAAGGCCTTGTGGCGCGCAACGAGGTGGGCGCAAAACAGGTGCGGGCGATGAATGACCGGCTGGCGCAGTTGCCGGGGTTGTACGAGCAGTCAAGCGGCCGGAAAGACATGCAGCGGATGCATTACGCGTGGAACATGCTGTTCATCGACGAGAAGGAAGCGGGAATGACGCGGGACGCCGCCGTCAAGGCGCTGCAAGCCGAGGGCGTTAAGGCGGACGCGCTGCATTACACGTTGCAGCACGAGTTGCCGGTGTACAGGGAAGAAGGGTGGTGGCACCATCTGCCGACGATCCCGGATCTACCGGGCAGCGTCAAGGCGAATGCGACGTCAATTGCGCTGCCGTATTTCACGAGCGAGGCGCCGGAACTGGTCGAGCAGTACGTAAAAGCGTTTGAGAAAGTCTGGGCACATCGGACGGAACTGAGCTAATTGACGATTGCCGATTGCCGATTGCCGATTGGCGATTGACGATTGCTGATTGCCGATTGGCGATTGACGATTAGAAAGAACTGCGGAGGCCTGTAAATGGTTAAGGTTGGAGTGGTGATGATGGCCCTTTTGGTTGGCAGTGCTGCAATTGCGGCGGAGCCTTGGCCTTTGGGCGTGCGCATCATGAGCTATGGGAAGTATCAGGATGGGGCGTGGGCGCACTTGCAGAAGATCGGCGTCAAACACGTGTTTATCAGCGTGCCAACGGCGGAAGAGGCGGACGGTGTGATGGCCAAGCTGAAGCAGTACGGGCTGGATACGCCGGTTGTGCGGGGGCAGGCGGACCTTTCCAATGACGCTTTCGCGGATGAACTTGAGCCGCAACTGGCCGTGGCGGAGAAGCTGGGCGAGAAATACATGTTCCTCAGCGCCAAGCGGGGCGAGTCGCCCAAAGAAGACGCATACCGGCGGCTGCGCGAGGCGGGCGTAATGGCGGAAGAATACGGCGTGGTTATCACGATGGAAACGCATCCCGACCTCGGCATGAACGGCGACGTGCAGGTCGAGACGATGAAGGCTGTCAATCATCCGAATGTGGGCGTCAATTTCGACACGGGCAACATCACCTTCTACAACAAAGGCACGACCGCCGCGAATGAGTTGAAGAAGAGCATCGAGTATGTGCGCACGGTCGAGTTTAAAGACCACAGCGGTGTGCCCGAGGGCTGGGATTTTCCGGTGCTTGGCACGGGCAAGACGGATTTCAAATCGGTGGCCGCGGTCCTGAAAGAACACGGTTACGCGGGGCCGGTCACGATCGAGTTTGAAGGCACAAAAGGCGTCGAGTTCACCGAAGAACAGACGCTAAAAGCTATCGCGGATTCGGTAGCCTACGTGCGGTCGCTGGGTTCGTTCGATTAGTTTGTGGAAGCGGCGTCCCCGCCGCTTCAATAGCGCGGAATAGGGCCATGACGCGGCGAGGACGCCGCGTCTACAAGAGGTAACTTCGGATGCCGGAATTGCAGAACCGGTTGGCGGCCCCGGATCTGTTCATGATTGCGGGCTATTTTGTGCTGATGCTTGGGATCGGCGTTTATTTCTACGGCCGGATGAAACACATCAAGGATTATTTCAGCGGGGGCAACACGATCCCGTGGTGGCTGAGCGGGGTATCGTTTTACATGGGCAGTTTCAGCGTTGCGGCGTTTGTGTTTTACCCGGGGCTCTGCTACCGCTACGGCTGGGTCGGGGTGACGCTGCTCTGGGTGGCGGTGCCCGCGACAATGTTCAGCGCGGGACTGTTCGCGGTGAAATGGCGGCGGGCGCGCGTCGACAGCCCGGTCGAGTACATCGAGGCGCGGTACAGCCCGCTGTTGCGGCAACTGTTTGCGTGGCAGGGCGTGCCGGTTCGGCTCGTTGACGACGCTATCAAGTTGCTTGCGACGGGGACGTTCATCTCGGTGTGCGTTGGGCTGGACATCAAGGTCAGCATCATCGGGGCGGGCATCTGTATTTTGCTCTACACGTTCATGGGCGGTCTGTGGGCGGTGGCGGTGACGGATTTTGTGCAGTTTGTGGTGCTGATGGCGGGCATCCTGATCATCCTGCCGCTGTCGATAACGAAAGCGGGCGGATTGGGCGCGATTTTCGACGGGGTGCCGGACGGTTTCTTCCGGCTCACGTCGGAAGAGTTCGGGTGGAGCTACGTGATCCCCCTGGTCTGCCTGTACGCGTTGACGTGGAGCAGCACCATGTGGTCGCTGAT
>JAPLKX010000167.1 GCA_026387845.1 Candidatus Hydrogenedentota bacterium
CGTCCGTGCCAGTCGGTGTCAGTCCGTCTTCGTCCGCGAAATAGCCTCCGGCAGTTTCCCCCCTTTCGCAAGTCTGCCCCTCCGCGTCAATCCGCAATCCCAAATCCGCAATCCGCAATCACTAGAGGTGCGTCGACCCCCGTCGCCGCATCTCCGCGACCGCTTCCCGGATATCCTGGGCCCGCTCTTTCGAGACCACCAGCACCGCGTCGTCGCACACTACCACCACCAGGTCCTGCGCACCCACCACAACTACCTCTTTGGCGCCCGGCTCGGATTCGTTGTAGATGATGCAGCCGCTCGAATCCACCGCCACCGCTTCCCCCACCACCAGGTTGCCACGCGCGTCGCACGACTGCGTCCGCGCCAGCGCCGGCCATGCCCCAATGTCATCCCACTGGAACGGCGCCGCCACCACAAGCACTTTCCGCGCTTTCTCCATCAGCACCGTGTCAATCGGAGCGGACGGCAACGCGTCAAAAACCTCCCGCACACGGCCTTCCCGGCCCTCCCTCATGGCCCGCGCCATCTCGCTAATGGCACTCGCGTACGCGGGCCCGGCTTCTGCCAACTCCCGCATAAAAACGCCGACGTTCCAGAAGAACATCCCACTGTTCCAGTAAAAGCGCCCCGATTCCAAAAACGATTCCGCCGTGGCCGCGTCCGGTTTTTCGTGGAACGCTGTCACCGGATAAACATCCGGCGGCCCGTACCCCACCAGCGCCAGCTTGTCTTCCGGAATTTGGATGTAGCCGTAGCCCGTCTCAGGCCGGCTTGGTTCGATGCCTATCGTCACGAGGGCATGTTCGCCGTTAGCGGCGGCCAGCGCCGTTTGCACCGCCGCGCGAAACTCTTCGTCACCCTCAACGAGATGATCCGCCGTTACGACGGCCAGCGTCAGTGCGTTCTGCGCCTCGGCCGAATCCGGCGGAAGCTCGCCCCGGTATTTGGCGAGGAGGTACGCCGTCGCGTAAGCCAGGCAGCCGGCCGTGTTGCGTTTGCTGGGTTCGGCGATCACATTTTCCGCCCGAACACCCACCCCCGCCTCGCGGATCGGCTCGACCAGATGCTCCCCCGTCGCAATGTAGATGTCGTCGCGCGGGATCAGCGGCGCGAGCCGCGATACCGCTTCCGCAAGCATCGACTCCCTCGCGCCCGTCAGACGGAGCAACTGTTTGGGCCGAGTCGTTCGCGACAACGGCCAGAACCGCTCACCCGACCCGCCCGCCATCACCACGGCCACACGACGGGATTGCTGCCCTTCGCCCATAGGTCTTAATCCTTACCTGAACCGCACGAGTAGACGCGGCGTCCTCGCCGCGTTAAGTCCAGCAAGACGGCGCTGGAAAGAGATCAGCCTTCAGCCAAACGTCCACACGAGTTTAACACATCCAAACTCCCGTGAAGTCCCCTCGATCCCGCCAGCGCGCGATCCAGTTCGTCCAGCGACGGCCCGATCCGCAGCGGTTCCGGTGCATGCGACTGCGCCGCCGGCAGATCTTTCGCCCCGCTGCCCGTGATCACGCAGCACACGCGCGTCTTCGGGCCCGCGCCCGGCAGCCGCGTCAACGCCGCAACCGTCACGGCCGATGTCGGCTCGCACAGCAAACCTTCCTGCACCGCCATCTGACGCAGGCCCGCCAGCGTCGCATCGTCATCCACGGCAATGGCCGCGCCGCCGGTCGTCCGGATCGCGGGGAGCACCGTGTGGCCGTCGAACAGGATATCATCCGCGATGCCGCCCGCGATCGTCTTTGGGTTGGGCCACGGATGTTTCAACGTCTCGAGAAACCTCGCCCCGCTCTCGATGGCCTGCTTCAGCGGCGCGCAACCCGTCGCCTGAACGCCTGCCAGCCGCGGCGGCTTGTCGATCAGGCCAAGCCGCTCGAGGTCGAGGAACCCGCGCCAGATCCCGCCCAGCAGCCCGCCTCCGCCCACCGGCGCGACCACCCAATCCGGCAAGTTGCCGCCTGTCTGCTGATAAAGTTCGTAGGCGATCGTTTTGCTGCCTTCGACGTTATACGCGTTGTACATCCCCGCCGTCGACAGGTGGTACCACCCGAACTTCTTGCAGGCCGCGATACACAGGTCAAAGACGGCGCTCGCCGACGGCGTGTTCACCTGCACCACGCGCCCGCCAAACAACGACGCCATCGCCACTTTGCTCGACGCCGCGTGGCCGTGCATGAACATCACCGCGTTCATCCCGGCACGCGCTCCGTATGCCGCCGCCGCGCACGCCACGTTACCCGAAGACACCACCGCCACTGTGCCCGCCCCGATCTCTTTTGCATGGCTGATCCCCGCCGAGATCTGACGGTCTTTAAACGAACCCGTTGGATTCGCCATCTCATTCTTGATTAGAACTTGCCCCAGCCCCGACGACCCCGCCAACCGCGGCGCATCCACCAATGGAGTCCCGCCCTCGCCAAGGCTCACTATATTCGCAGGGTCCGCCACCGGCAGCAGCGCC
>JAPLKX010000070.1 GCA_026387845.1 Candidatus Hydrogenedentota bacterium
ACCAGCACCACCACCACCGCGCATACCACCGCTACCCCTGTTTGGATCCAGTCTCGCATAACCTTCTCCCTCATGGCGTCCCACCAGAGCCTGCGCGCCACCGCGTCCGGGTTCCCGAACCGCTCGATGGCCCGTTGCCACGCCCCCTCGTGAGTCCGCCCGTGTTTGACCACCTCGTCTTCCGCCGCCAACGCCAGGTGGTCCGCCAACTCGTCAATGATGTTCTGGCGCAGGTTCTCCGGCTCTGCACGATGCGGCGACGGAAATAACCTCGCACCCGCCTCAGGCCAGCGCATCGGCCGTACCCACCACACCCGTTGCGCCCATCACGCCATTCACTGCCGCCGAAAACCGCTTCCACTCCGACTGTTTTGCCTCCAAAACGGCCAGCCCTTTGGCCGTTACCCGGTAGTATTTGCGACGCCGCTTCGGCCCCGCTTCCACCCAGTACGACTCGAGCAGACCTTCCCGCTCCATCCGGTGCAGCGCCGGGTACAGGCTCCCCTCTTTGAGTTCCAGATACCCTCGCGACCGCTGCAGAACCTCCTGCGTAATGGCATAACCATAACTCGGCTGCGGACTTACAATCTGAAGAACGAGCATCTCCAGAGTTCCGGCAAGCAACTGTGAATCCATAACCTAGTCCTCCAAACCAAAGACCCTCTATGCCTAGAATGCCTACATATTAGCCCAAACAGCGCCCAATGTCAAGAGGAAATTAATCTGAGCCAACCGTGATGTAGGTCCGAATTCCGATTCGGACTGGGCAACCCACCCGGGCCGGTCCCATTTCGGAGATGGGACCTACATCTTCGGCACTTTGAAGACTATTGGGCCAATGAGTGCCTTCGCCCTATGGCCGCCTAACGACGAAGTACGAGTACCGCAGGAAGCCGGAATCGAACCCGGCTTTGATATAGAGGGCGGCGGGGAATTCCTCCTTGATGAGCCGAATTGCGTCGGGTCCGAGCTTGATGCCGGTCCAGAGCAGTTTAGGCACGTCTTTGAAGGTGAGTTCGCTGACGGCCTTGATGGCGGCCGTATAACCGAATTCCCAGTTGGGGCGGGTACGGTCGTTAAAATCGCGCATGTCGAGGATCTCGAACCCGTTCTGGCGAAAGCACCGCTCGTAGCGGGCCTGGGTTTCGAGGCTGGGCAGGTTCCAATACCGCATGAACGGCTCGAGGACGAGCTCCTCCTGGTGCCGGGTCAACCCGCCGCGTTTGCACCAGTCGATTAACAGGAACCGCGCACCCGGATTGAGGATTTTCTTGATCTTCTTGACAGCAAGCAGTTTGTCCGGCAGGTAACACGCCGCGTCCATGAACGACACCGCGTCGAACGTCTCCCCCAACTCGTCGATTTTCATCACGACATGCCGGCGAAACTCCAGGTTGGGCCGTTTGAGCTTTCTGGCATGCGACAGCTGCGCCCGGGATTCTCGATATCGAGCGCGTCCATATACAACCTGTGCGTCTTCCGGAAAGCTTCTTCCCATGTTTCGTCTTCGCGGTCAAAAAGGGCAAAGTGAAGCAGGTCATTCCAGTATTTGGCATAGAGATCGCTGATAGCCGCGAACATTTTCTCCATGTTTGCCTCATAATTGTCGCGAAACGATTCGAAAACCTTGTTGATCCGCGTCCTCACGGGCTGTGTCCTCACGGGGGGCTCCTTTGCGGTTTCGGAAATAGCCAATAAAGGAAAAACGTTGGCTTGGTCGGATTATTTCTGGCTCGCATTATGAATGCTGAAAATACCTCGCGTTTGTCTCACAGAATTCCTGAGCATCGGGTTTGGCCCCGCGCTCGCGCGCGCATATTCCCAATACGCGTATTCCCAATACGCGTATTCCTCTCACTCGGGAGGGGCGGTCCATGAGGGCTCCCGTCTTTTTGGAAAATGCACTGGCGGAATCCGCCGGCCCGATCCGTTGCCCGCACTTTATTGCCGGCCGTTGGCACGAGGCAAAGGCGAAATCGTGGTTTGACGTCACCAACTCGTCTACCGGCGAGGTTGTGGCCCACACTCCGTTGTCCGGGGCGGGCGACGTTGAACTGGCCGTATCCGCGGCGGCGTCTGCATTCCCGGAGTGGTCACAGAGGCCCGTTTCAGCGCGCATGCAGGTGCTGTTCCAATACAAGGCATTGCTGGAAACGCGCGGAGACGAGATCGCGCGCCGGATCGCCGTCGAGAACGGCAAGACCTTCCAAGAGGCGCGGGCGGAGTTGCAGCGGGGGCTGGGATCGGTGGAGTTGGCTTGCGGGATGCCCATGATGATCAAGGGCCAGACCCTGGACAACCTCAACGGCATCGACTACCAGACAGCGAGGAGCCCGTTGGGCGTCTGCGCGGGAGTCGGGGCGTTCAACTTCCCATTCCTGATCCCCCATTGGATGTTTCCAATGGCGATA
>JAPLKX010000046.1 GCA_026387845.1 Candidatus Hydrogenedentota bacterium
ATCCGTTTACGAAACCCTCAAAAGTAATCCGCCGTTCTGCCGCTACCTGGTGAGGCTGGTGTCGAACAGCGAGTACCTCACGGAGATTCTAATCCGAGACCCCGGCTTGTTTGACGTATTTGCATCGCGCACGGTGTTCGACCGGGCGCCGTCCAAGGAAGAACTGCGGGCGCAATTGGACCTGCTGAGAAGCGCGTACGAGGCCGCGGCAGGGCCGTACCGGTTTCGGGACGAGCAGGTGCTGCGGGTGGGGATGCGGGAATTGTTTGCGGGGGCCGGCATAGTCGAAATCGGGCAGGAACTGACGCGGGTGGCGGAGGTGCTGCTCGAGTACGCGATCGACCAGGCGCAGGCGGAAGTCGTTCAGCGGTACGGTCCGGCTTCCGGGCCGTTCGCCATTTTGGCCCTTGGCAAATTCGGCGGGAAAGAGATGGGCTATGGCAGCGACCTCGACCTTACTTTCGTGTACGGCAGCGAAGCCACAATTGAAAGCGGCATGGCGCCGTCGGAATATTACGCGGCGGTGGCATCGCGCGTGATTCAGTGCCTGAAGGGCCACACGCGCTACGGCACGCTGTATGACATCGACGCGCGGCTGCGGCCCGACGGCAAGAAAGGCGTACTGGCCGTCAGCGGGCGCCGGTTCAGCGAGTATTACCTCGGGGAGGCGCAGGCGTGGGAGCGGCTGGCGTTGATAAAAGCGCGGGCCGTGGCGGGCGACCTGGAATTTGGGAAGGAAGTGGAAACCGAGGCGCGGGATATTGCGTTCAGCCTGCCGCTGACGCCGGAGACGCTGGCTGGGATCGGCGAGATCCGCCGCAAGATCGTGCATGGCGCATCGCCGAAGGATCTGAAAAAGGCCGAGGGCGGGCTCACAGACATCGAGTTTATCGTGCGGTTGCTTCAACTTCGGCACGCGGGGCAGTGGCCGGACCTCAAGCGCGGAGACGTCCTCGGCGCGCTGGACGCCCTCGGCCGCCATCAATTATTGCCCGAAGCCCACTCGAGGGGCCTGCACGACGCTTACGTGCTGTTGCGGCGGGTCGAGAACCGGATTCGTATGAAGCACGGCCGCTCGGAAAGCATGCTGCCGGATACGCCGGAAGAACTCGATGATCTGTCGCGGCGGCTCGAGATGCCCGATGTCGCGGAACGGGTCCGCCAGGCCCGGCAGGCGGTGCGGGCAGCTTACGACGATGCGTCGTGCCTGATCCGGTGGCCGTAGCCGCCTTTTTTGAGCCCGCGCCGGTACGGATGATTGTAACCACAAAGATCGCAAAGAACTCAAAGAACCAATTGAGATCCTGTTTTCAGTAGCTTAGACTGCCTTCCGATTACACCGAAGGAGACACAGCATGCGTATCTTACCAGCCACATTGGCAGTCTTATTGATGTTGATTTCAGCGGCCGCGGCGGACGTCAGTATAACAGTGGCTCCCGGCGCGCGAGGCGAAGGCCAGTACGCGGGGTTGGCGGAAGCGCGTGACGCGATCCGGCAGATGAAGCAGCAGGGCGCGCTGCCGGGGCCGGTACACGTGGTCATGAAGGGCGGCGTGTATCGAATCAGCGAGCCCGTCGTGTTCACGGCGGACGATTCGGGCACGGCCGACGCTCCGATTTTTTACGAGGCGGCGCCGGGCGAGCGGCCGGTGATTAGCGGCGGGCGCGCGATCGCCGGCTGGCGGCAGGAAGGCGCCTTTTGGGTTGCGGACGTACCGGAGGCGGCGGGGCGCCAGTGGGAGTTTGGCGCGCTGTGGGTAAACGGCGAGCGGAGAGTGCCGGCGCGGACGCCCAACTCGCGCCACCCCGCCGGGGATTTTCCGCAGGAGGATGAAGAGTTCAAGACGCTTGGCCCGGTGGTCGAGAAGGACGCGGGCGGCAAGGACGTCAAGAGCGCCACGAAGTTTCAGTACCGCCCCGGCGACATCCAGAACTGGCCGGATCTCAAGGATGGGTTCGTGGTCGTGTTTCATTCCTGGGCGACAAGCATCCTGAGAGTCAAGAACCTCGACGAGCAAAACCACGTCGTCGAGTTTACCGGCCCGGCCCGCTGGCCGTTCGGCTATTGGCAGCCGGATCAGCGCTATTTCGTCGAGCACATTTTTGAGGGGCTCGATCAGCCCGGCGAGTGGTACCTGAACCGCGAGACGGGGAAGCTGTATTACGTCCCGATGCCGGGCGAAGACATGGCAACAGCCGAGGTGATCGCGCCGGTCGCGGGCCAGTTGGTGCTGATCGAGGGGCGGCCCGCGGAAGGCAAGTTCGTTGAGAATCTGCATTTCAACGGGCTGGCGTTTCACCACACGGATTACAAAATCGAGATGGAAGGGCACAGCGACGCCCAGGCCGCGGTGTCGGTCCCCGCGGCCATTCAGCTTACCGGCGCGCGGAATTGCTCAATCAAGAACTGCGAGATAGGCCACACAGGCACCTACGGCGCCTGGTTCCGCAGCGGCAGCGCGGCGGACATGATGCAGCATTGCGAACTGTTCGATCTCGGCGCGGGCGGCGTGAGAATCGGCGAGACCGAAAACCCGGCCAGCGACAACGAGGCCGTCAGCCGAATCGTGGTTGACAACTGTTTCATGCACGACGGGGGCCGGATTTTCCGTGAGGCGGTGGGCGCGTTTATCACGCGCAGCTCCTACAACACGATCTCGCACAGCGAGATCTGCGACTTCCGTTACTCGGGCATGTCGATCGGTTGGTCGTGGGGCTACGCGGAAAGCAGCGCGAACCACAACGTGATCGAGTACAACCGGATCCACGATTGCGGCCGCGGCCAGCTCAACGACATGGGCGCCATCTATACGCTGGGCATCTCGCCGGGCACGGTGTTGCGCGGCAATGTGATTCACGACATCATCTCGCACCCGAGGCTTTACGGCGGGTGGGGCATCTACTTCGACGAGGGCAGCACGGGCATCGTCGCGGAGAAAAACGTCGTCTATAACACGAGCACCGGCACGTTCCACCAGCATTACGGGAAAGAAAACCTGGTGCGCAACAACATCTTGGCGTACTCGCACACCGAGCAACTCATTCGTAGCCGAGACGAAGAACACGTCTCGTTCACGTTCGAAAACAACATTGTGTTCTTCAACAACGGCCGGCTGCTGGGCAGCACCTGGAAAAACGGCAATTACCGGCTGGACAAAAACGTGTACTGGGACGAGTTGGGCCACGATTTCGATTTCGCCGGCATGACGTTCGACGAGTGGAAAGCCAAAGGCTACGATGTGAACAGCATCATTGCCGACCCGTTGTTTGTCGCCCCGCACACCGCCGATTTCCGACTTAAACCGGAATCGCCCGCGTTTGCGCTGGGGTTCGAGGCCTTCGACCTGTCCGATTCCGGCCTTTACGGCGAGCCTGAGTGGGTGCAAAAGCCGGGGAAGATCCCGCGCGAACCGTTTACGCCGCCGGAGCCGCCGGCCCCCGTATCCATCAGCGATGATTTCGAGTCCACGCCCGCAGGTACGGGCGCGGCCGGCGCCACCACCAGCGAAGAAGCCCCAGGGTCAATCCGGGTTACGGCCGAAGCCGCCGCGTCGGGCAAGCAATCCCTGAAATTTCAAGACGCGCCCGGGTTGCAGCACGCGTACGACCCGCACCTGATCTACGCGCCGCGGCTGAGAGGCGGGGTGGCCGTAGGGAGTTTTAACGTGCGTGTCGAGCCGGGTGCGGTATTTTTCCACGAGTGGCGCGACAACTCCAGCCCCTATCGGATCGGCCCAAGTATCTGGATAGACGGCTCGGGCAAGATGACGGCTGGCGGCAAAGAACTCCTCACCGTGCCGCTCAGCCAGTTTGTCGGCATCCGCATCGAGTGCGGCATGGGCAGGAAGGCGGACGGTACGTACAAACTCGGCGTGACGCTGCCAGACGGTCAAGCCCAGCAGTTCAACCTGCCACTGGTG
>JAPLKX010000729.1 GCA_026387845.1 Candidatus Hydrogenedentota bacterium
AGTGCAGGTCGACGTCTCCCACAAACGACCCATTCTCGGGCCGGTACAGCGTGTGGTACTCGCCCGCTAACGAGAGCACGCCTATCTCATTGTCGTAACCGCGGGGCGGCAGTGAACAATTTCCCTGCCAGTTCTGGGGAAGTCCCAACTGTTTTTCGCCGCGCTTGACCACGAAGATCTGCTGGAAATCCAGCAGCGGATTGGCCAACAGCGCCTCACGGCGCAGTTTTTCAACTTTTTCTGCGGCGTCGTCCTCGCCCTTTTGAGTTTGTTTCTCCAGCACCTCGAGCCGCTTCAAAAACTCCGGACCGCGGACATACTGCTCGGGAAATTTGCGCGATAGATCCTCGATGGCACGCCCCAACGCCGGCAGGTCATTGACGCTGGGAGTCTCGGCCCCGCATGGAAAAGAAGCGCCCACGAGACAGATGCCGGCGCCGATCAGAAACGTCTTCCGGAGCAAAGTGGTTCTCACAAACATGGAAGGCCTCCGCACTTAAAATCCGCCCCTTCGGGTTTATCAGGGCAGCAACCCGCAGGGCTTAATCACATCTTTACGTTGGGGTGGCTGAACCGCAGCCCCGCGCCGTCGTGGTACGTGGCGTATTCGGTGACGATCGCGCCGTCGGGTCCCGCCTTCATGTAATGCCACTGCTCGGGCCCGTTGAGCATGGCGTACTCGCCGGGCATCAGCTTGAGTTCGGTGCGCGCTTTCGAGCATTCACGGTGGCTTGGCGAGATCCTGGCGTCGACGCCCGGCGTAGGCGTGCCTTCCGCGTAGGTGTAGATATAACCGTGGCGGACGTGCCACCCTTCCATTTTGGGGCCGGCGGCTTCGGTTTTTACGTGCTTGTGCTCGGGGATCATCTGGCCGGGCAGCAGGAAGATTTCGTGGCCGAAATAGTTGTCTTTCTGGTTGTTCATCCAGAAGATGCCGGCCATCCCGACTTCGGTGAACAGCCCCAGGGCGAAATCGAGCGCCCAAAACTCGTCGGTCTTGAGCCGCGGCACCACCGGGTAGTTGTAATACCACATCATTTCATAATAGGCCTGTTTAGCGGCCTCGACGTTGAACTTCCCGTCCTTGTAAAAATCCTCGTTCTTATACTGTTTCAGCGCGATGGCTTTCGGCTCGGCCGCATCGGCTTTCCCAAACGCGGCCGCACTCGCCCCCGCTACCAGTCCGCCCAGCATGGTGCGCCTGCTCATATCCATCCTTCACTCCTTTCAGACCAGTAGGACCGGTTCAGCCCTTCAAACTCTTGTACAGGTCGTAAGCCTTTTCCGGCTTTTCGTTGTTGTGGACAACCGCCGCCACGGCCTGCGCCATCGCCACGGGATGTTCGGCGGCGAAAATGTTCCGGCCCATGTCGACGCCGAGCGCGCCCTGATCGATGGCTTTGTAGGCCATCTGGAGCGCCTGCAGTTCCGGCAGCTTTTTGCCGCCCGCAATGACGATGGGCACCGGGCAGCCGGCCACCACCTCGTCAAACCCCGGCTCGCAATAGTACGTCTTCACGAAATGCGCGCCCAGTTCCGCCACCACACGGCACGCCAGACCAAGATACCGGGCATCGCGCACCATCTCTTTCCCGACGGCGGTGACGCCGAGCGTGGGGATGCCGTACCGGTTGCCTTCGTTGATCAGGTAGGCGAGGTTTTCGAGGGTTTCCCGCTCGTATTCGGCGCCGATGCAGACCTGAGTGGTGATGGCCGCCGCGTTCAGCGCCGCCGCCTCCTCGACCGTCACGCCGATGACTTCGTTGCTGAGGTCTTTGAGTACGGTGGCGCCGGTGCTGCACCGCATCACCACGGGCTTACGCACTTCGGGGCTGATACACGCTCGCAACGCGCCACGGGCGCACATCAGGCAGTCCACGTACGGGATGAGCGGCGGGATCGCCAGGTCGATCCGTTCGAGGCCGGTGGTGGGCCCCATGATATAGCCGTGGTCGAACGCCAGCATGACGGTGTGGCCCGATTTCGGGTTGAAAATGTGGGAGAGCCGGTTTTTCATGCCCCAGTACAGGTGCGCCGATCCCTTCAGGAAAAAGCCCGGCGTCTCCATCGGGACACCGATCCCGAAATCTTTTTTCTCTTCGGTTTTTGTCTTGTCCGCGTCAGGCATGGGGATTCGCTCCTTCGTAAAAGCCTTTGAATATGCACGCCACCGACGCCGCGCCGGGATCTTCGGCGCCGATGCTCTTTTGTCCGATATTTTTTGCACGGCCGAACCGGGCCTGCATCGCGCGCGTGGCAATCGCGCCGGTTTCGGCGGCTTTGGCGCCCGCCGCAAGCGCGTCGAGAGGCGCCGCGCCGGCTTCCGCGGATTTTCTCACTGCATCCACCGCGGGCGCGAGCGCGTCAATCATGGTTTTGTCGCCCGGCTGAGCCTTTGTCCGCCGCCGGACGGCCGCCAGCCCTTTTTCGAACAGGTTGGCAAGCGAGGATGTGTCGAGCGAGTCACGGCCTTCGGCGGCCTCGGACATGCCAACGAAAAACGAGCCGAACAACGGCCCCGTCGCGCCGCCGTCAATGCCCATGATGGCCCAGCCGGCGTTGTTCAGCAGCGTGATCACCTTGCGGTCCTGCGCCTGTGCCATGGCAGTTTCGATGGCCTCCATGCAACGGACCATCGTGGTGCCGTGGTCGCCGTCCCCGCCAACCGAATCGAGCTTGGACAGCGTCTGGTGGCTGGCCTTTACCTGTTTGGCGGCGCCGCGCAGCATGTTGAGCACGTCGTTATATGCGAGTTGAACCATAGTGTCATTTCACCGTAAGCGCCGGCGTGTCGCATGGCGCGTCCCACAGCTTGATGAGTTCGTCGTCCATCCGCGCGACACACATCTGGAACCCGCCCATCTCCTGGACGGTCAGGTATTCGCCCACCAGCGACCGCGCCAAAGTGACTCCGCGCTCTTCGAGCAGGCCCTTGACGCGGCGCAACACCAGGTACAGTTCCATCAGCGTGGTCGATCCGACACCGTTCAGCATCACGAGCACCCGCTCGCCCTTCTTGATATCGAGGTCCTTGAGCAGGAGTGGCAGCATGATTTCGGCGGTTTCGTTTGCGGATTTCAGGGGCTGCTCGCCGCCGCCCGCCTCGCCGTGCTGGCCCATGCCAACGACCATCCGGCCGTCGGGCACGTCCGAGATCGGCTCACCGGTGCTGGGATGGGACGCGCTGCTGACCGCCACGGCCAGGGTCGCCATGTTCCGTTCCACGCGCTCGGCGATCTCCGCGCACTCCTCGAGCGACCGGCCCTGTTCGGCGGCCGCGCCCGCCACTTTCATGACGAGCAGGCTGCCCACGAGGCCCCGGCGGTCCTCGGGATTCTCGCGCGAGCCCGCGCTGATATCTTCGTGGGTGAGCACCTGGCGGACCTTGAGGCCTTCTTTGGCGGCCATCTCCATGGCCACGTCGGCCGACATGACGTCGCCTGCGTGGTTGAGCACGATGAACAGGACGCCGGCATCCCGGTTTGCG
Source organism: Candidatus Hydrogenedentota bacterium (assembly GCA_026387845.1). GTDB lineage: Bacteria > Hydrogenedentota > Hydrogenedentia > Hydrogenedentales > SLHB01 > JAPLKX01. Next base: position 3,488 of record JAPLKX010000729.1, read on the forward strand.
GCGCGCAACGCCTCGATGACACGCGGCGGGCCGGGCGCGGCAAAAATCTCGCCGGGCACACTGATGTCCAGCATGCCTTTGCCCACGAAACCGCTCAGCGCCGGCTCGTGGCCACTGCCCCCAAGCGTCACTACCGCCACCTTGTTCTGCGGCTTCGGTTTCGCCCGGACCACCAGGTTGGTCCCCGCCAGCTTCACTTTTTTTCCGTGGGCGAGCGCGAAACCCTGCAACAGTTCACTCACGAGATTCTTCGGATCATTGATGAATTTTCTCATCGCCATCTCGGGTTTCCCCTCCGCTGGTTTGAACGTTTTGGATACGGGTTATTTGCGGCGCCGCCGATCATTTCCGGCGCACCATAACCTCGATCAGCGCGTCCCCATCCTGGATGAACGCGCATCGAAACTCATCCGTGGCGTCGAACGGCGCGATGACCACATTCCGCCCCTTGAGCGCGGCGTCCATATCGGGAACGACGAACGCGGCATGCGGCCAGGTCCGGAGTTTTTCGGGCATCGGGCTGTCGTCCATAAACCGGAGGAACTCGACCCGGAACGGGTGCGCCGCGGGGTCGGTCAGGTAGAGTTTCGCCCCTTCGAGGTAGGTTTCGCCCTTGGATTTTGCCTTTGTTGGCACGCCGAAATGATGAAATTCGCCCAGTGACATGGTTGCGCTCCTCCGTTAATGATCGCCGCGGATATCCCAACGGGTCCCGATTGCATCGTGATGCCAATTATATCTATTTGCCGCCGGAAAGGGAATCTTCAGAACGGGGTATGGGGTAAAGCCATAGGACAGGCGGCATGAGGTCTCACGCGGGGAGCAAAGCCGGGGCCGCGCCCGAATTGCCGTTGGGCTTCTCGGCCGCTACATCATGTAAACAAACGGCGAAACGACGGACGAACTGCCTGCGAACCAAATCAGAAGGCCGAGGAGGACGAGGGCAATGAAAATGGGGGCCAGCCAGAATTTTTTTCGGATGCGCAGGAACTGCCAGATTTCCGTGAGCGTTTCCATCCATTCTCTCCACAGCCTTTAACGTAATTATCGCACAGATTCTTAGGGAAAGGTTAAAACTGATTGAAGTATCGATCCATTGTTTCGGGTTGTTCCTCGGGGTCTTCCCAGTACGAAGGTGCGCCGGGGAGGAACTCGCGTTTGAGCGGGTCTTTTCCGAACAGGCGGATCAGCACGCGGGTGGGGACGATCATCAGCCAGAACGCGATCAGGAGGACGAGGCGCGTCATCACCCAGTTCATGCCGAGGCCGAACTTCATCCAGAGGTAGAAAACCGGTTTGAGCACTCGCGGCGATACGAGACCCAGCACGGCAAACGCGGCCGCGATATAGAAAAAGTAGACCGGCAGCTCCACAAACCCGTGCAGCCACCAACGGATAAGGCCAAGCACGGTGATGGCGACCGCCATCACCAGCCCGAATTTCCGCTGCTCTTTTTTGCTGCCGATATCAACGTTCATAATGTCTTTTCAATCGGCAATCTGCAATCTGCAATCGTATCAATCAAGTTCGAACTCCTGCATCCATTGTTTGTCATCAGTCCAGACTTCCTGTTGTTTTTTGTCGAGGAGAAACGGGCCCATCACGAGGTAGTCCATATGGGTGCGCATGAAACACGTAAACGCTTCCTGTGGCGTGCACACGATAGGTTCGCCGCGGACGTTGAACGACGTGTTGATGATAACGGGGCACCCGGTCTTTTCGTAAAACCGCTCGATCAGCCGGTGGTAGAGGGGGTTGTCTTGTTTATCGACGGACTGGATTCGTGCGGAGTTGTCGACATGGGTGACGGCGGGAATTTCGGAGCGGGCCACCTTCAACTTTTCAAAGCCAGCCAGGTTGCGGTGGGCCGGGTCTAGTTCGCACAGCCGGTCTCTCTTTAGGGGCGCGACCAGCAGCATATAGGGGCTCTGGCGGTCAAGTTCAAAGTATTCATTGATATGCTCGCTCAGCACGGTCGGGGCGAACGGGCGGAACGATTCCCGGAACTTGATCTTGAGGTTGAGCACGGACTGCATCTCGCGCGACCTGGCGTCGCCGAGGATGCTGCGCGCGCCGAGCGCCCGCGGGCCAAACTCCATCCGGCCCTGGAACCATCCCACAACTTTGCCCCCGATAATCAGGTCGGACACGCCATCGCACAACTGCTCGGCCGACTCGAACCGGGAGTAGGGGATCTGTTCGAGGTCCAGATAGGACTGAATGGCCTCGTCTTGGAAGCTTGGCCCCAGGTATGTGGCCTTTTGCCGGCGCGGCGAAGGAACCCGCTCGTTGCCCAAAAGCTGGTGCCAGGCGAACAGGGCGCAACCCAGCGCGTTTCCCGCGTCGCCCGCGGACGGCTGGATCCAAATGTCGCGGAACGGGCCTTCGCGCAATACTCTGCTGTTGGCGACACAGTTGAGCGCAACCCCGCCGGCCAGGCAAAGGTTTTCCATCCCGGTTTCCCGGTGGACGTGGCGGGCCATCCGCAGGATCACTTCTTCGGTGACCATCTGGATGGACCTGGCGAGGTCCATTTCGCGCTGGGTGATCTTGCTCTCGGGTTTCCGCGCCGGCCCGCCGAACAGCCTGGCAAACTTATCGCTGGTCATTCTGAGACCGGCGCAGTAGTCGAAATACTCCATGTTGAGGCGAAACGAGCCGTCCTCTTTGATATCAATCAACTCGCGCAGGATGGCTGGCACGAATGTCGGCTCGCCGTAGGGGGCCAGGCCCATCAGTTTATATTCGCCGCTGTTGACTTTGAAACCGGTGAAGTAGGTAAAGGCGGAGTAGAGCAGGCCCAGCGAATGGGGAAAGTTGATCTGCTTGAGAATTCTGACTCGGTTCCCTTCGCCGACGCCGTACGTCGAAGTGGCCCATTCGCCGACCCCGTCGAGGGTGATGAAGGCGGCTTTTTCAAACGGGCTGGGGAAGAACGCGGCGGCCGCGTGACTCTGATGGTGGCTGGCAAACAAGATTTTGCCGCTGTAGCCGAGTTCCCGCCGGATTGTGGCCCGCATGAAGATCTTTTCTTTGAGCCAGGCGGGCATCTGGCTGATGAAGGACCTCAACCCGCGCGGTGCTATGGCCAAATACGTCATGAGCAACCGTTCAAACTTGACGAACGGCTTGTCGTAAAAGACAACGTAATCCACGTCATTGATGTCGACGGCCCCCTCTTTGAGGCAGTAGGCGGCGGCGTTGGACGGAAACCGGGGATCGTGTTTTTTACGGGAGAACCGCTCTTCCTGTGCGGCTGCAACGATATCGCCGTCGCGGACGAAACAGGCCGCGCTGTCGTGATAAAAAGCCGAAATACCAAGCAGATTCATTGACAGACCCGGGTTCAAACCATGATAATCATACCTGCTGGAACGGCTCGTGAACAACCGCCATTCCCCTGGCAGAGGGGGGACATCGCTCAAAAAAAAGAAAAGCCCGCCGCAACAACCTGTACGGCGGGGTTTCTGTCAGGACCAAATAAAGGTTATGGTGTGGGTCAGACGCCTTCGATGTCGAGGCCAGTGATCAACCAGCCGTCTTTCTTGGTCAGGTTGATCCCCATGGTGGCCGAGCCGGCTGCCGAATTGATCACAATCGGGTACACCTTGGCGGTGCCTTTTTCGGCGTCGATTGTGTACTCGGTGGAGCTGAAATCGGCCTCGGCGTCATCGAGGTAACCGCTGTCGATGGCGTCGGCGATGAAATTGCGCAGGCCGGCCTTGTCGCCCGCGTCAGCGTGATTAAACTCCGGAGACACCACGGTCAGGGCCGCGTCCGGGTTTTTCGTCACAAGACCCTGAATAAAGGTGTCGGCTGCCTTCTTGACCATTTCTTCGTCGGATGGCCCTTTGGCCGTTACGCATCCGGCTACGGCGAACGCCAACAATGAAAGAAGAGTTACGGCTGCAATTTGCTTTTTCACGTCATCGATCCTTTCGCTTTTTTCCCCTCGCTCAAAATGAAACGGGACAAGGCATAGATTACAGAAAAAATCGCTCATAATCAACATCGGATCCAGCCCAACCCTCGCTGTCCAGATTAATGCCCCACTCCTCGGACCACGTCACCCGGAACCCGCAATTGGCGCAGCCCGCCGCAAACAAACATTCCAGTAGCTGAAAACCCGCCAGACCAGGGGAATATTTCTACGCCCCCCCAAACCATCGCCCGGTTCCCCGTTTCAGGAAGGCATAATGTTGTCGCTCAAGACGTTGCGGCGAAGATGTTGAGGCTGTCGGCGGGTTGTGGCATGATAGGACCTGATTGGGCATCGAGTCGTTTTTGGGCGCGTTTTTCCCGGAGTGAGACCCGTGAGCAAGGTTTTGGAGCAAGACGCGCTTGTGGCAACCCGGCCTGAGTTGCCGGACCGGGTCCGTCATTTTCGGCGGCCCCAGGAGCGGCCATTCAGGAAAAGCGAGCGTGGGCGCGTCAAGCTGCTGTTTGGCGGGCTGACGGAGCGGCACGATGCGCTTATCGAGGCCGCAATTGGTGGGCTGGGCTATAACACCGGGCGGATCCCCACCCCCACCAAAGCCGACTACCACACCGGCCGCGAGTATGGCAACGCAGGGATGTGCAATCCGGCCTATTTCACGGTGGGCGCGTTGCTCAACTACCTGCGGCGGCTGCAGGATCAAGAGGGCTTGGACCGCGACGCCATCCTCGAAAACTACGTATTTGTGACGGCGGGTTCGTGTGGCCCGTGCCGGTTTGGCATGTATGAATCTGAATTCCGGCTTGCGCTGCGCAATGGGGGGTTTGACGGTTTCCGGGTGCTCTTGTTCCAGCAGACGGGTGGACTGGATCAGGGCGCGGACGACGCGGGCCTCGAAGCGAACACCAAGTTTGCCCTGATGCTGCTGACGGCGTTCCTTTTCGGGGATATCCTCAACGATCTGGCCTGCCAAATCCGACCCTACGAGGTCGTGCCCGGCCAGACTGACCAGGTTTTCGATGGGATCCTCGGGGATTGCGGCCGCATGTTGCGCGAATGGAGCGCGCGCGAATTCAAGGCCGGCTTGGGGGCGCGGCTGATGAGCCGGTGGGCCCTGCAAACAGACCCCAACATGCTCCAGCACCTGATCGAACAACTGCTCAAGGACGGTTTTCGCGAATCGCTGGACGAGTTTCGCAAGCGGATCAACAGGGATATCCTCGTGGATTACACGCGCCCGAAGCCCGTCGTGAAGGTTATCGGGGAGGCGTGGGCCCAGATAACCGAAGGCGACGGCAACTACCGCATGTTTGCGTATTTGGAGCAGGAGGGCGCGGAAGTTATTGCCGAAACCATGTGCTCGTGGGTGAATTATTTACTTTACGGAGAAAAATGGAGGCTGCTCGATGAAGGCGTCGATGCCACGCCCCATTTGCTCGATTTTGCGGGCCGGTTTCGGCGGGCGTTCAAACACCGCAAGCAGGTGTTGCTGCTGGCGCTGGGATCAAAACTCCTGGAAAGGGAGTACGCGAGAATCAGCACGCGGCTCGGCGGTACGGTCCACCCGCAGGCAGACCACGCTACGCTGCGCAAATTGGCCCGGCCGTTCTTCAACTATAAAATCAGCGGCGGCGAGAGCCACCTCGAGGTTGGAAAAACAATTTACTATTCGATAAACGGGCTGGCCCATATGGTTTTGAGCTTGAAACCGTTCGGGTGCATGCCGTCCACGCAATCCGACGGTACGCAGGCGGCCGTGGTGGGCCGTTACCCTGAGATCCTGTTCCTGCCCATCGAGACGTCCGGCGAGGGCGATATCAACGCTTACAGCCGCGTGCAGATGGTGCTTGGCGACGCTAAGGCACGGTGCAAACAGGAGTTCCAGAAGGCGGTCGAGCGGTCGGGATATCCGTTGGAAGTGATACGGCGCTTTTGCAGGAACCAGCCGGAGTTGCAGCGGCCGCTTCAGCAGGTGCCGAGAGAGCGGGGTGTCGTTGGGCGGGCGGCGAATTTCGTTAGTTACGTGGCGGATTTAATGGACCGCAGCCCGGAATGGTCACGTTGGAAACACGGCCGGGAAATGCCGGCATAGATAGAGGTTGATGAGGAAGCACCGAATGAAGTTCACGGGTAGTATTGCAGGCCTGTTTTGCGCCGTGGTTCTGTTAAGTGGCGTGGCACCAATGGCTTACGCTGCCGATGCCGCACCGGCACAACCGCCGGATTACCCGGCCCCGGCACAAAAAAAGCCCGCACCGCTGCCAATTCCAATCACGGACGGCCTGCCCCCGGACGCGGCCGAGCTGCTCCGAAAAGCGATGGAAGGCGACCCCTCCACCACCATACAGACTCTGAAGCCTACCGCTGGAGATGCCGAACCGACGAAACCTGAGGCCGCGCCTTCCGGTGCGTCGCTGGCCCCATCAGTTGGGCCGGCGGCTCCTCCAGCCGCGCCGGGTCTCCCCCCTGGAGCAATACCAATCGGGCCGGGGACGAGCATGCAGTTCTTGAAGGGCCACCTGGTTAAGCCCGGCGAGGCCCAAGGGCCGCCAAAACCTGAG
>JAPLKX010000216.1 GCA_026387845.1 Candidatus Hydrogenedentota bacterium
GATATGCGGCCCAAGCTTCTCAAAACATTCGCGGATGATATCGCCGTTGCCGTAATAGCGTTGGGGGCTGCAAATGAGGTTGGTGGGATCGAGATGGACGGCAAACGCGGGCCGGTCGATCGCTTTCATGAGCTCGAGATAGCTGTCGGCCGAATCCGGATACATCCACGGCATCGTTTCGAGCGAGTAAAACGTCCGCGTCGGCTTGACGGCGTCAATGATCGAGCGGGTGGTCTCGACGATCAGATCAAACGTCTCCTGTGTGAAGTTCAACGGGTCGGGCGCGTCCCACGGCTCGCCGCGCGACCCGCTGATGTTGACGCAGCACCGCGCGCCGATCCGGTCGGCGAGGTCGAGTTGCGCCTGGCAGAATTCGAGCGCTTTCTTCCTGGCCGATTCTTCCTTGTGCATGGGATCGCTCCATGCGCCGACTTCCGCGATGACGATGTTGGCCTTTGCGGCGGCATCGGCGTAGGCCTTGACGGTCGAATCGTCGGCGTTCCGGTCGACGGGGCAGTAGGCCGCACTGTATGATTTGGACTTCACGGAAGCGGTCCATTTTTCGGGCGTCGAACTGTCTCCAAATACGGGTCCGCCAAATCTCATGACGTGTATCCTCCCTTTGTCTCCGCTATAATACGCCCGAAACAGGCGAGACGCCAATCGGCGCAACGTGTACGTCCTGTAGGTCCTATATGTCCTATTCTCAAGAGGGTTTTTGAATGAACGGTATTCAGCTTCAGGCGGCCCTGCGGTCGGGCCGGCGTGTTTACGGGACCTGCATCGTGTCCACCTCGCCCAAATGGCCCGGCATGATCGCATCGAGCGGGCTCGATTTTGTGTTCCTCGACACCGAGCACATCCCGATCGACCGGGCCCAGCTTGCGTGGATGTGTTCCGCGTACGGGGCGCTCAACCTGGCGCCGATCGTGCGTGTGCCCGAACCGGATCCGTACCTCGCGTGCATGGCGCTGGATGGCGGGGCGGCGGGCGTGGTGTTCCCGTACGTCGAGTCGCCAGATCAGGTTTCGGCGCTGCGCGGGGCCGTAAAGTTCCGGCCGTTGAAGGGCCGGCGGCTGCGTAACAAGCTCGATGGGAAAGAAGAACTCGAGCCGGAGTTGGCGGAGTACTTGGCGGGCTGGGCCTCTGGCAGGCTGATGATCGTCAACATCGAGTCAATCCCCGCGCTGGAAGCGCTCGACGAGATCCTCGCCGTGCCGGATCTGGATGCGCTCCTGATCGGCCCGCACGACCTCTCGCTGAACCTCGGCGTCCCCGAACAGTACTCACACCCCAAGTTCAAACAGGCCGTTTCGACCATTATTCGCAAGGCCCGCGCGAAAAAGGTCGGTGTGGGCCTGCACTTCTCGTTTGGAATCGACGCGGAAATCGAGTGGGCAAAAGAAGGCGCCAATTTCATCATCCACAGCAGCGATTTCTTCCTAACAAAAGACGCCCTCGGCGCGGATTTGCGCAAGTTCAAGACAGAACTCGGGGAACGGCCGGAAAGCCCTGGCGTGAGCACGCCCGGAGAGGCAATCTAAGCTCTACTCGTGCGGCCCCGTGGAAGCGGCGTCCTCGCCGCTTCACTTCGCCATGCCATGCTATATGAAGCGGCGAGGACGCCGCTTCTACGGGCAAACCTACACGTTCAAGCGAAGGGCTTCGATGGCATTTTCACGCAGGATGCGGGTGGCGAGCCATTGGGCCTCGTCAATCGAGAGGCCGCCAGTCTCGACTTTTGCCGCGAGCACATCGCACGTGATTCTGCGGGCTGTTTGCGTGTGGCCGTATGCTCCTTCGACGTAGTTGGAGTCGCCGCCGACTCCGAGGATCTTGTTGGACGGAATGATCTCGAGCCACTCGTCCAGGATGGTGGCGGCGGCGCGGGGCGAGATGGCGTGGAGCCAGGCGAGGTCGGCGTAGACGTTTGCGAAGTATTTGGCGAGCACGGCGGTCTCGCGCCAGTACGGATACCCGGCGTGGAAAACGTCGAATCGGGCGTCGGGAAAGTCCAGGAAGAGGTTGGTGAGCAACGTGGGGCGGGCGTTGGTGAGGTGGTTTCCGTTGCCTTCCTGCATGCCGGTATGGATCTGAATCGGCAAACCGCGCTCCGCCGCCAACCCGACCAGGCGGCGCGTCATGAAATCTTGCAGCGGCTTCACGTCTTCAAACTTCAGGTCGCGCGGCTGAGACAGCCAGATCCGGTCAAACACCCGGCTCGCCTGCGCCTGCTCGACCGGCTCGAACAGCAGCGGCCGCTGATACGCCAGGAAAATCTTCACCGCGACTGCCCCGCCTTTGACCATCCGGTCGAGGCCCGCTTCCTGGGCCTGCATGAGTTGGGGGAGGGTTTGGATGCTCTGCCCGGCCTCCTTTTCGAGCGCCTGCAACTCGGCCCGCGTCGATACCGTAGCGTAGTGGTCGAATATGGGCGACGACAGGAGCAGGCCGCGGTCGGACCGGACGGGTTCGCCGGGCCACGTGGTGACGATGGCTTTGTCGATCCGGGCTCGATCACGCAGGACTTCCCGGTGCCATCCCGGCCGCTGAGCCGACGCGATCCGGGCCGACAACTCCTGGTACGAGTCCTCGTTGATGTCCACGATGCCGAACAGGTCGTGCATGTAGCCGGTGAAGGCGCGACCGTATCCGGTTGTGCGGGCGTAAGGCCAGTACGGCGCCATAAGGTCCCAGCGGTCGGCCAGGGAGAGGCTGTTGGTTTCGTCGCGCATAGTTTCGAGAGATTCGCGGGGCATCCCGGCGGAAACCAGGTCGGATGAGACATAGTGTTCGAAGAAACTGAACAGGCTTTTCTTGCGTCCGATGGCCACGGCCTCGTCCGGGATATGTTCGTGGGTGTCGATAATGTGGATTTCAAAAATATGTTCGTGCAGCCGCTCGTAGATGGCGCTTGGCATGGACGCTCGACCTCCTCGTGCTCGCGCCATTGTAGCCGCGAGGGATGTGGAGAAACCAGGCAGGGCACGGCTTGAAACCGCCGGGGGTTGTGATATTATTTTCCAGCGATTGAGGGCGATTTTGCGGGAGCGACCGAGGTGGCGGGATGGAGGGTCTGCCGCAGCACCCGTATGCGGGCCGCGCATGGCAATATGACGCGGCCAACGGGACGGTCGAATAGTTTGAACGTTGTTGAACCCGCTTCTGGGGGTGCGATTTAGCTTTCCCCCTTCTTCGGCGCTACAATGCGGCCATGGAAGTCGCACCAAGAATCGCGCCAGAGGTCGCGCCACATGAGCCGCCGGATTCGGCGCACGCCATTGCCAACGTGCTTGGACGTGCGGGACGCGCTGTCCGGTGGGGATGGAAAACCTTGCGCGGGTCTCCACGGGAAATCCGCGTAGATCTTCGGTGGCGGCTGGGCGATGAAATCATGGCGCTGCCGATTTACCCGGCCCTGCGCGATCTCCACCCCGGGTGCCGGGTCTCGGTCGTGTGCAACTACCCCGACCTGCTGCGTGACAACCCTTACGCCGCTCCCGTTGACGCCGACCGGCCCGAGCCGGACTTGATTGTCGATCTTCGAAGCGGCCCGCGGCAGGCCTACCGGGTCGCTCACTACGCCCGGCTTGCCGGGGTGCCCGTCCCCACGGCGCGCCCGTGCCTGTATTACGAGGACTGGCACACGCCGCAATTGGAGAGCCTGGGCGACCGGTACGTAGCGGTTGCCGCGGGCGCATCCTGGCCGACCAAACGGTGGGGGAACACGCGATGGCGGGCGGTGTGCCGCGCAGTTCAGGACATGGGCTACCGCGTAGTAGAACTTGGTCATGCCGGGGAACAAATCGGGGTAGGCGTGTCGCTGGCAGGTCAGACGTCGATTCGGGAAGCGGCGTGCGTGCTTCATTCGGCCCGTCTGCTTGTGACGTGTGATTCGGGCCTGATGCACCTGGGGCTTGCGGCGGGGACGCGGGTACTGGCCTTGTTCGGCCCAACGGATCCTGACATACTGGTCCGTGACGAGCCGTTGCTTGACGTGGTGAGGAGCAGGGTGGAGTGCCGTGGATGTTGGAATCGACGAAAAAAACCGTTCACCCCGGGCACGTGCCCCGAATCAACCGAACGTATCGCTCCCGGCCGCACACCCTGCATGGAACAGATTTCGGTAGAGCAAGTTACCGCCGCTCTCCAGAAAATCCTGTCGTAAGGGCAGTGTTGAAAAACTCGACTGATTGCTTCATGCCCGCGAAAAGCAGGGACAGTGGGCCCGGTAAAAAGACCGGGTATCGGGTTGCAGGACCGCGAAAAGCGGGGACAGACACGGTTTTCTCAAACTGCCGAGAAAACCGAGTCAGTCCCCGTTTTTCGCTTATGTCATCCTTCATCCTTCATCCTTCATCCTTTAATCGGCAGTCGGCAATCGGCAATCCGCAATCGCCATGCGTGTCCTCTTCCTGACACTGTACCCAGACATTGCCGCCAGCCCGCGGTTGCGGGTTGGCCAGTTTATCCCGTACCTTCGGGAGAACGGCGTCGAGTGCACCGTCCGCTGCCCGCTTACCGAGGAGGAGTTCCGCAGGCTGACGGGCCCGGGCCGGTCTTCGCGGCCGTTCTGGTACCACCTGCGCGAGACGCCGCGTCGTGTCGCGCAGATCTTTTCTGCGGGCCGGTATGACGTGGTGTTTGTCCAGAAGGCCGTGATGACGGCGTATTTATGGGGTCTGGACGGCTTGTTGCGGAAGAAGGCGCGCCGCCTTGTGTATGACATTGACGATGCGGTCCACCTCGCCCCGCCCCACCCGCTCCATGGGCCCTGGAGCAGACTCGAGGATCGCGCGCAGATCATGAGCCTCATGAAATCGGCGGACCTTGTCCTGGCCGGCAACGCATGGCTCGCGGAAGCCGCCCGCGAAGTCTGCGGGAGAGTCGAGCTTTTCCCGACCGTTGTCGATACGGACAAGTACGTGCCTGCCCCGGCGCCGCCCGACTGTTATCGCGTGGGGTGGATTGGCAACCCGAGCACGACCGTGTGCCTGCAGCCGGCTGCGCACGCGCTCGTCGCCCTGCAAAATGCCCATGTCTGTCTTGTAGGGGCGGACACAGACCGTCTGCCGTGGCTGCGGCGTGTTGCTGCCTACGAAATCAGACGCTGGTCGCTCAAGCGGGAGATCGAGGAGTTGCAGCGGTTCAGCGTAGGGCTTATGCCGCAGCCGCAGGCCGAATGGATGCGGGGCAAATGCGCGCTCAAAGCACTCCAGTACATGTCGTGCGGCATCCCGTGCATCGCGTCGCCGTTTGGCGCGGCCCTGGATATCATCCGCGACGGCGAGAACGGGCTATTCGCCGATTCGACCGACGCGTGGGTGGATGCGGTGAACCGGCTGCGCGACCCCGATCTGCGGCGGCGTCTGGGCGATGCCGGGCGGGAGACCGTGTTGTCGCGGTACTCGCTCAACCAGGCCGCGCCGCGCCTGCTGCAGTTCCTGGCGCTGGCGGGCGACGCGCGCAAGTCCGGGGCGAAAGTCCATGTGGTTCGTGCAATCAGCGGATGGGACTTCCGTCTTCGGGGCCGGTTGCGCGGGTTTTTGCGCACCCACAGGCCGGACATTCTCCACTCGTTCCTGTTTGGTTTCGATTATTTCGCGAACCAGGCAGGGCGCGACGCGGGTGTCCCGGTGGTGATTTCAAGCCGGCGCCAGATCGCGACCTGGAAAAAGGCCCGTCACGTGTTTATGCAGCGCATGGCGAACCGGCTCGTGGACGCGATCGTCGCCAACAGCCGGGCCGTTGCGGAGTTTGCGGCGAGGCAGGAATCGGGGGACCCCGCGCTGTACCGTGTCATTCCCAACGGCATCGATCCGGGCGAATTCATCGCCACGCCCGACCTCCGCGTACTTCGGCTGAGATACAAGATTCCGTTTCACCGCAAGGTGGTCGGTATCGTCGCCAATTTCAGCCCCGTCAAAGATCACCGGCTCTTCGTCGCCACCGCGCAGGAACTGCTCCGCAGAAGGGCCGACCTCCATTTCCTCATGGTGGGCGACGGGCCGCTGGCGCCCGCGGTGGAAAAGCTGATCCGGGCCGGGGGCGCTGCCGACTGTTTTACGCGCGTCAGCACGGCCAGCGAGCTTCCCGACCTGTACGCCCTCATGGATGTTTCCGTACTTTGCTCGCAGGTCGAAGGTTTCCCGAACGCGGTGCTCGAGTCAATGGCGGTGGGCAAGCCGGTGGTTGCGCCGGCCGTGGGGGGCATTTGCGAACTGATCCGCGACGGGGAGACCGGCCGTCTGATCCCGTCGCGCAATCCGTGCGATTTCGCAGACGCGATCGGCGGGCTGCTCGATCATCCGGATATGGCCGCACGTATGGGCCAACGGGCGGCCGCAGAGATCAAGAGCCGGTACGGGCTCGGAGAAATGGTAGACGCCTACCGTTCGCTCTACACGGACCTTCTGGCGCGTAAACGGGCGGAGGTTTAGCGCCATGTGCGGCATCTGCGGCATCTGCTACTCCGACAGGTCAAAGCGGGCCGAGCTCGAGGAACTCGCCCGGATGAATGACGCGATGGCGCACCGGGGACCCGACGACGCCGGGGTTTGGGACGGCGGTCACGTGGGGCTGGCGATGCGGCGGCTGAGCATCCTGGACGTCCCCGGCGGCCGTCAGCCCATGGCCAACGAGGACGAGTCGATCCGGCTCGTATTCAACGGTGAAATCTACAACTTCCAGGAGTTGCGCAGCGACCTGGAAAAAAGCGGGCACGTGTTCCGCACGAACTCCGACACGGAAGTCATCGTGCACGCCTATGAGCAGTACGGCGACGACTGCCTGAGCCGGCTCAACGGGATGTTTGCGTTTGCCCTCTATGACGCCCGGCAGGACCGGCTGTTGATAGCGCGGGATCGCCTGGGCATCAAGCCGCTCTATTATGCGGTCAACGATGGCGCGCTGGTGTTTGCGTCGGAACTGGGCGCGCTTATGCACTCGGGACACGTCGAGAAAAAGATAAACCCGCCTGCGCTCGATGCATACTTCACATTCTTGTACGTGCCCGCACCTGATACGATCTATGAAAACGTCAGAAAACTTCAGCCGGGGCACAAACTTGTGTTTGAGCGGGGCGCCGTGGCCACGCACAGATATTGGCGGCTTCAATTCGAGCCTGATAATTCGTGGACGCTCGACTCCGCCGCCGAGCGCTACCTCGAACTTGCCCGCGACTCCGTGCGGCTTGAGCGGATCAGCGACGTGCCGCTGGGCGCGTTCCTGAGCGGCGGGATCGATTCGAGCTCAGTGGTGGCCTTCCTCAGCGAGTGCAGCGACAGGCCCGTCAAGACGTTTTCAATTGGTTTTGACGATGCTCACGCGAACGAACTCGAGTGGGCCAGAATCGCCGCACAACGGTTCAACACCGATCATACCGAAGAGATCCTACATCCCGACATCGCGGGGTTTGCCCGAGACATAGCGCCGCATTTTGGGGAGCCGTTTGCCGATTCGTCTGCCGTGCCTACGTGGCTCGTATCGTCGGTGGCACGGCGGCACGTCACGGTTGCCCTGTCCGGCGACGGGGGCGATGAGTGTTTCGCGGGCTACGAGTGGACCAAAATGAACCGGCGTGTTGCGGCTGTCAGGAACATTCCCGCGCCATTGCGGAACCTGGCGGCCGGCGCGCTGGGCGCACTACCCGCCGGCCCGCGCCTGCAAAAGGTCTTGCGTGTTTTCGGCGACGCCCGGCTTGCCCCGCGCGACGCGTTCAGGCGCCGCCTGACGTGTTTTTCGCCCAGCCTAAAGACGCGCCTTTACCAGCCGGACTTTGCTTCGAGCCTGCGCGAGCCGTCCATCGACCGGTTCAACGAGCATGCGGACGCCGGCCCAACCGATCCGGACAACTGGATGCTCTACCAGGACACGGTGATGTACCTGCCCGACGATATCCTCACGAAGGTCGACCGGGTCAGCATGGCCAACTCGCTGGAGGCCCGTGTGCCCCTGCTTGATCACCGGATCGTCGAATTTGCCGCGACGCTG